>NZ_JBSGEZ010000027.1:0-76178 GCF_053603155.1 Nocardia sp. NPDC004260
CTGGTGTTCCCGGCGTGCATCCTCAGCTATTTCGGCCAAGGCGCGCTGATCCTGGGCGACCCCGCCAACGTCAGCAGCCCGTTCTTCCTGCTCATGCCCGCCTGGGGCCGCCTGCCGCTGGTGCTACTGGCCACCGCGGCCACGGTGATCGCGTCGCAGGCGGTGATCACCGGCGCGTATTCGGTGGCATCCCAAGCCGCCCGGCTCGGCTACCTGCCCCGGCTGCGCATCGCGCACACCTCGGAGGCGACGGTCGGCCAGATCTACGTGCCGTGGATCAACTGGCTGCTGATGGTCTCGGTGCTCACCCTGGTGTTCGCCTTCCGCAGCTCGGCGGCGCTGGCCTACGCGTACGGCATGACGGTGACCGGCACGATCACCATCACCACGCTGCTGTTCTTCTACGTCGCCCGCGCCCGCTGGCACATCCCGCTGTGGCTGCTGGCCGTGGGCGCCGTCCCCCTACTGTCGGTGGACCTGCTGTTCGTCGCGGCCAACCTGACCAAGCTCGTGCACGGCGCGTGGCTGCCGCTGCTGATCGGTCTCACCGCGTTCACCATCATGACCACCTGGCAACGCGGGCGCGACATCGTCACCGCCGAACGCGAACGGCGGGAGGGGTCGCTGCGCGAGTTCGTCGACCACTTGCACGCGGGCGACCCGCCGGTACTCAGGGTCCCCGGCACGGCCGTCTTCCTCAACCGAGGCAAGCGAACCGCGCCGCTGGCCTTGCGGGCCAACGCCGAACACAACCACGTGCGCCACGCGCACGTCGTCATCATGTCGATCGAGACCGAACCCGTGCCGCGGGTTCCGGCGGACGAACGGATCAGCGTCGATTCCCTCGGCTACGCCGAAGACGGCATCATCCACGTCTGCGCCCGGTTCGGCTACATGGAGTCGCAAAACGTGCCCGGCGCGCTGGCATTGCTCGACCCCGCTGTCACCGAGGGACCGTTGCAGCTGGACCGTGCGTCCTACTTCCTGTCGAAGATCGAGCTGCGCCCCGGTACCGAGCCGACGATGGCCCAGTGGCGCAAGCGACTGTTCATCGCCACCTCCTACATCACCGCCGACGCCGCCGAGCAGTTCGGCCTCCCCCGCGAGCGCACGGTGATCATGGGCGCTCACATCGAGATCTAGGCGCTCACCCCCTGATTCCGTCTCGGACCGTCTCCGTTCCAGTACGTTCGCGGTTCAGAACGCTCCCCCACCGACGGGCACGCTCGCCCCGGTGATCCAGCGGGCCTCCTCCGACGCCAGAAAGCCGACCACGTCGGCGATGTCGTCGGGCTCGCCCATGCGGCCGAGCGGAATCGAACTGACGAGTCAGCAAGCCGAATTGCTGTGCCTGCTCGGCGCCGACCAGCCGCCGTCCTTCGGCGAGCTGGCCGCGATGCTCGGTTGCGACAAGACCAATGTGACCGGCATGGTCGACCGGCTGGAGCGGCGAGGGCTACTCGTCCGGGAGACCGACCCGCAAGACCGCCGCGTGACTCGCGCCGTTCCCACCGAACAGGGCTCGGCGGTGCGGCACAAGTTCCGCGCGGAGCTGGAGCACGAGCTGGCCCGCAGGCTTCCGGGCATCGACCGAACTCGATTGATCGGCCTCGTGACCGCGACGGCGACAGCCTTGGCCGAACATCGGTGAAAATCCAACGTCGCTGAAACCGACAGCACGCATAGGCCATACCTACTGTTTTGGTTATGCGAACTAACTTTTGCGCAGCATTGCGGCACCCGGCGTTCGAGTAGTTCGCTACTCGTGTGCGGGCACGAATGTGACCAGAGAATGGCGATAGCTGGTGCGACAACGCCGTCGACGCCACGCTCACCTCGATCACGGAGTCACCATGCCTGCCAAAAAGAATTCACCAGCCCGCCGGACGCACACCGGAAACGACGACCTTCTCGCCGCACTGCGCAAATTCATCCGCAGCAAGGGAGAGAACTTCCTCGAAGACCCGAATATCTCCTCGATCGGCATCGGCCACAAGCAAGTCGACGGAAAATCGACCGGCCAGATCGCGGTGCAGTTCACCGTGCACGAGAAGGTGTCCGAACCGGAGGCGCTGGAAGCGCTTGGCACGTCGGCGATTCCGGAGACCGTCACCGTCGACGGGATCGAGGTACCGACCGACGTGCTGCAACGCACGTTCGAACCGGCCTTCCGGCTGGTCACCGAAGTGGCCGCGCCCGAGCGGAAGTCGCGCCTCGACCCGATCGTGCCGGGAATCAGCGTCGCCCACCCGAGCACCACGGCGGGGACGATCGGTTGCGTCGTCTACGACCGGGACGACGGAACGCCGTATGTGCTGAGCAATTGGCACGTCCTCAACACCGCGGCGGGCAGGCTCGGCGACGACGTCGTGCAGCCGGGCCCGCGCGACGACAACCGGGTCGACCGCAACCGGCTCGGCAAGCTGATCCGATCCCATCTCGGCACGGCGGGCGACTGCGCCGTCGCCGACATCGAGAACCGGCGGTTCAGCGCCGCGATCATCGGCCTGGACGTCGTCCCGGACCGCCTCGGCGAACCCGAGCTCGGCGACAAGGTGATCAAGAGCGGCCGGACCACCCAAGTCACCCACGGCATGGTGCGGCGCGTCGACGTGGTCGCCAAGATCGACTATCACGGCGTTGGCACGAGAAGCATCGGCGGCTTCGAGATCGGGCCCGACCCGGACCATCCCGCGGTCGACGGCGAGATCAGCAGCGGCGGCGACTCCGGATCGGCGTGGATGTTCAAGCTCCCCGACGGCAAGACCAGCACCGTGCTTGCCGGATTGCATTTCGCCGGCGAGATGGGCGCGAACACCGACGAGCACGCGCTGGCCTGCCTGCCGCAATCGGTGTTCGAGAAGCTCGGCATCACCTTGACCCCGCCGGCCGCGGAGGAAGCCGCGGCCGTCGCCGGATACGACCCGAATTTCCTCGCGTCGCCGATTCCGGTCCCCGAGGTGGACGCCGAGGTCCGCGCCGACGTGGCGACCGCCCTGGACGGCGCCGATGTCCTGCACTACACGCATTTCTCCCTCGCGATGCGCCGCTCGCGCCGCTTCGCCATCTGGGTGGCCTGGAACATCGACGGCGGCTCGATCAAGAAGCTGTCGCGGAAGAAGATCGACTTCGTCAAGGATGCGCGGCTCGACGCGGACGCCCAGGTCGGCAACGAGTTGTACCGCGACAACCGGCTCGATCGCGGCCATCTCGCCCGCCGCGCGGACCTGCTGTGGGGCAGCCTGCCCGAAGCCAAGAAGGCCAACGAGGATTCGTTCTTCTACACCAACATCACCCCGCAGATGGACGACTTCAACCAGAGCATGCGCGACGGGATCTGGGGGCGGCTCGAGGACGCCGTCTTCGCCGACGTCACCGTCGACGACCTCAAGGTCAGCGCGTTCGGCGGCCCGGTCTTCACCGACGACGACCAGGAATTCCGCCAGGTCAGGATTCCGCGCGAGTTCTGGAAGGTCATCGCGTTCCGGGAGAACGGCGAACTGAAGGCCCGCGGCTTCCTGCTGAGCCAGAACCTGGACCAGCTGGAAGTGCTCGATCTCGACGAGTTCCGCGTCTTCCAGGTGCCGCTGACCGAGATCGAGCAGCGAGCCCGCTTCCACTTCCCGCAGGCACTGCGGGACGCGGATCTGCAACTGGCGCCGGAGGAAGTGGCCGCCCCCTTGAACTCGGTCGCGGACATCCAATGGTGAAGCGGAGCGACCTATACGGCGCGTGATTTCGGGGGCGCGGTATATCCCTCGGCGAATTCGATGAAGTTCTGCACTACGGTCTCGGCCTCCCGCCGAACACTGCGCTTGAGGAGTAGTCCGGGCAGCAAGAGCGAGGATTGCAGCTCGGTGTGATACCAGACCTGTGATCCCGCGCCGTCCTCGACGGCTTCGAACCAGCCACCGCCGCCGACGCCGACACAGCTGTCCACGACCTGCCACGACACTCGCTCCGCGGTCCAGTCGTATTCCAGCACCTGGAGATCGGACCTGCCGAGCGGAGTCTCCGCGGTGACGTAGACCCGCTGTGGACGACCAAATTCATCGCGGGTGGCCACGCGCGCATCCGAATGCGTCGACCATTCGGGAAGCATTTCGATCGCGGCGACCGCATCGAACACCCGGGCGGGATCGACGCCGACGGTGAAATGGATATCGGTTTTTACGCGCATAACTCCTCCACCCCCGGGATCAACCCGGCCGATTCTGCCCGTGCCGCTTCCCATCCGTCAATACGCGTTCGACTCGCAACCAGCATTCCCCCGCAAAGAGCGATGTCAGAGCCAAAAATAACTCGACAGCTACCTGTTGGCTATTCATGATTCCAATTGTTACCGGCGAGTATAAAAGTAGGATCGGAAGAGTTTCGCCGCAGTGCTCGTGTGCGATAAGCCGATCCAGCCGTGGCGAGGGTGTTCATTCTGTCCGTGAGCGGTATTCATGCCACCGGTCCGTCGCGGCCCGCACGGCCTCTTCGTGTTCTTTCGCATGGGCTCGAACCACCCCGCCGCCGGTGACGAGGACGACGCCGGAAATACGCTGCGCGCCTTGGCCACAACGATCCGACTCATCATGGGCATGCCCGCCCTGGCCGACAGCCGAGACGGCCATGGCTGTCGGGCAGGCCGTGCATGCGCGTTCCCACGCGCTCGGCCGACAGTTCTACCGTGCCGTCTCCGTCCAGGTGACCGGCAGTTCGTGGACGCCGTAGATATTCATGTCGGTCCGGAGTTTCACCGCACCGGCGGGGATGGCGAGCTCGAGCGTCGGGAAGCGGCGCAGCAGTCCGGCGAAACCGGCGCGCATCTCGATGCGGGCCAGTTGCTGACCGAGGCATTGGTGGACGCCGTGGCCGAAGGACAGGTGGCCGCGGGCCTTGTGGTGCAGGTCCAGGGTGTCGGGATTGTCGAAGCGCTGGGGGTCGTGGTTGGCGGCCAGCAGCGAGACGACGACGGTCGAACCCTTGCCGATCGTTTCACCGCCGAGTTCGATGTCGTCGGTGGCGTAGCGATAGAAGATGTCGGCGACCGACAGGTAGCGCATGAGTTCCTCGACGGCGTCGGGAAGCAGATCCGGGTCGGCGCGCAGTTCGGCCAGCTGCTCGGGGTGCTCCAGCAGCGCGAAGGTGCCGAGCGCGAGCATGTTCGCGGTGGTCTCGTGGCCCGCGAGCAGCAACAGGAAGGCGATGCCGGTCAGCTCCTCGATGGTGAGGTCGTCGTGGCGGGCCAGGTCGGACAGTATGTCCTCGCCGGGTTCGGCGCGCTTGCGCGTGACCAGTTCGGCCAGGTACGTCGTCATCGCGCCGTACGCGGCCATCTTCTCCTCGAGCGATTGGTCCTTGACCAAGAACTTGGCGGAGTTGACCTGGAAGGTCTCCCGGTCCGCGTAGGGCACACCGAGCAGCTCGCAGATCACCAGCGAGGGCACCGGCAGCGCGAACTCCTCGACCAGGTCGACCGGCGGGGTCAGCCGCGCCATCTGGTCCAATTGCCGCTCGGCGACGTCGATGATGTGCTCCTCGAGCTGCTTCATCCGTTTGACGGTGAACGCGCCGGTCAGCTTGCGCCGCAGCCGGGTGTGGTCCGGCGGGTCCATGGCGATGAACAAGCCCGGCACCTGCGGTGACGGTTCGGTGGCGACGGGCATGCCGGGGGTCTCGTACGGCACATGGACGATGCCGATGTCCTGGCGGGAGCTGAACCGGGTGTCGGCCATGAGCCGGCGGACCGCGTCGTAGCCGGTGACGAGCCAGCCCTCGTGACCGTCGGGGAAGATCAGGGGGCTGACCGGGCGAGCCTCGCGCAGCCGAGTGATCTCGCGGGGTGGGTCGAAGGGTCCCGCGTCGCGCTCCAGGGGGAGGCCGTGCGGGATGGGGGCCGTCTGACTCATCGGGTTTCCTCTCGCGGCGATTGTCGAACGATGGTGATCGCGCCGGACGGGCACAGCTGGGCCGCCTCGCGGACGGCCTGCTCCCACTCGGGCGCGGGTGTGAGGTCCAGCGGCGCGACCCGGCCGTCCTCCGGGTCCTGGTCGAATACTCCAGGGGCGGTCAGTGCGCACATGCCGGCGCTGACGCAGCGCTCACGGTCCACTCCGAGTTCCACCGGCTACCCCCTCTCCCAGGTGACCGGGAGAGAGCGCACACCGTGGGCAAGTGCACTGGTGCACAGCGGCGTCCGGAACACCTTCCATAGCCCTGTCATTGCTGAACTGTTCACAGGAGAACTGTCGCCGGACTGGCTGACACCGAGCTGATACCGGCCTGACACGCCGCCGACACGGCGTTCGCCCTGGTCAGGTCGAAAAGGTCGCCTTCACTACCCACCGCCCGGCACGCGCCGTTCGCGCCCGCAGCGAACGGCTCTACGGCACCGGCAGGTATCTCGACGCGCATCGCCTCCGCGTAGAGCCGATCAGTTCGCGTAGGTGCCTGCTCTCCGGCAGGCCGACATCTCAGTACGCTGCGGCCGACCGGCGTCGGTCGCCGCCATCGGAGCGGTTATCACCCCGGGGACGGGCGGCCCGGCTCACCGCCGAGCGTCCACGGCAGAATGGGCCGGTGCAGATCGGGATGCTTGGACCGCTCGAGATCCGACTAGACGACAGCGGATTGATCGAGGTACCGGGCGCTCGGTTGCGGGCGCTGTTGATCGCGCTCGCGCTCGAACCAGGTCGCGTAGTGCCGAAAGCGACGCTGGTCGACTGGATTTGGGGTGAGCAGCCGCCCGCCGACGCGGCAAACGCCTTGCAGGCACTGGTCTCCCGGCTGCGCAGGGTGCTGCCGGACGGGGCGCTCGACGGGCAGGCGGGCGGATACCGGCTGGCGGTGGAGCCCCACGCCGTCGACGCCCTGCGGTTCGAACGGCTTCTCGACCAGGCCCGCGGCGGTGACGACGCGCGACAGGCCCAGCTCCTGCGCGAGGCCGTCGAGCTGTGGCGCGGTGCGCCGATGCAAGACGTCGGAATACAGGACAGCGAGGCTTTCGACGCGGTGGTCACCCGGCTGGAGGGGCTGCGCCTCGCCGCCATGGAGGATCGGTACGAAGCGGAGGTCCGCCTCGGCCGGGGTACGGAGCTGATCACCGAGCTGACCGAGCTGGTGGCACGGCACCCGGTGCGGGAACGGCTCGTCGCCGCGCTGATGCGCGCGCTCGGTGCCGCGGGTCGTGGCGCCGAGGCGCTGATCGCGTACCAGCGCGCACGGGAGGCACTCGCCGACACGCTGGGCGTCGATCCCTCGCCGGAACTCTCCGCATTACACGTGGCGCTCCTGCGCGGTGAAGTGCGAACGGAGGAGAACCACCGCAACACGAACCTGCGGGCCGAGTTGACCGAATTCGTCGGCAGGTACGCCGATATCGCCGCCGTGCGCGAACTCATCGCGAACCATCGGCTCACGACGTTGACCGGTCCCGGTGGCTCGGGCAAGACCAGGTTGGCCCTCGAAACCGCGCGAACCATGCTCGACGACCTGCCCGACGGGGCCTGGCTGGTGGAGCTGGCGTCCCTCGGCGCGAGTGGCGACATGGCGCAATCCGCGCTCGCCGCGCTCGGACTCCGCGACGCGCTGCTCGGCGGCGCACCGAACGCGGAACCGATGGACCGGCTCGTCGCGGCGATCCGCGAGCGCGAAACGCTGTTGATCCTGGACAACTGCGAGCACGTGATCGAGTCCGCGGCGGCGTTCGCCCATCGGCTGCTCGGAGAGTGCGGGCGGCTGCGGATCCTCGCTACCAGCCGCGAACCGCTCGGCATCATGGGCGAGGCGTTATGGCAGGTCGAGCCGTTGGCGTTGCCCGCGCAGGACGCGGATCCCGGCGAGATCGAGTCCTCCCCGGCCGTGCAGCTGTTGCGGGACAGGGCCGGTGCGGTGCGTCAGGATCTCGCGGCCTATGCTCCCACCTTGTCGACCATGGCGCGCGTCTGCCGGGCCCTCGACGGCATCCCCCTGGCGATCGAACTGGCCGCGGCCAGACTGCGCACCATGTCCCTCGACCAGCTCGCCCATCGCCTCGACGATCGATTCCGCCTGCTGACCGGCGGCAGCCGCACCGCGATTCCGCAGCACCGGACGTTGCGAGCGGTGGTCGACTGGAGCTGGGAGCTGCTCACCGACTCCGAACGGGTGGTGCTGCGCAGGCTCGCGGTGTTCTCCGGCGGCGCGAGCCTGGAGGCGGCCGAGCAGGTCTGCGCGGGGCCCGAAGCCCAGGGCGAGGAGAACATGGCGGTCGAGCGGTGGGAGGTGCTCGAGCTGCTGACCGCGCTGACCGAGAAATCGCTGCTGCGCACCGTGGAGGACAGCGGGCCGCGCTTCCGGATGCTGGACACGATCAAGCAGTACGCCCGGGACCGGCTCGAGGAGTCGGGCGAATCGGATTCGGCGCGTCGAGCGCATCTGGCGTACTTCACCGAACTCGCCGACATCGCGGAGCCGCACCTGCGCCGCGCCGAGCAATTGGAGTGGCTCGCCACGCTCGAGGTCGAACACGACAACATCGCCGTCGCGATGCGTGGCGCGCTCGCGGCCGCGGACACGACCGGGGCGATGCGGCTCGCGGCGGCCGCGGGCTGGTACTGGTGGCTCGGCGGCCACAAGGCCGAGGGCATGGAGCTGATCACCGCGGCTGCCGCCACGTCCGGCGAGGTGGACGATGAGATCAGGGCCAGGGTGTACGGGCTGGTCGTGCATTTCATGAGCTCCGGGCCGAGTGACGAGCACCAAGTGGAGGAATGGATCCACAAGGCATACCTGTTCAGCCGACGCAGTCGGGGCCGATACCCGCTGCTGGCGTTCGTCGCGGCGCTGGAACACATGTTGCAAGGGCCGGACGCGTTGCTGCCCGCGTTCGAACCGCTGCTCACCGATGACGACCCTTGGGTGCGGGCGCTGTCCCGGCTCCAGCTCGGCAAGGCACGGATCGCGCTGGGACAGCAGGGACGGGAGGCGGACGAGTATCTGGAGACGGCGCTCGCCGAGTTCCGGACCATCGGCGAGCGCTGGGGAATTTCGTTCGCTCTGACCGAACTGGCGAATCGAATCGCCATGCGCGGTGAGTTCGCCGGAGCGTGCGAGCATCTCGACCAGGCGATCGCGGTGGTCACCGAGGTCGGCGCGATCGAGGATGTTTTCTTGATGCGGGCGCGGCAGGCTCAGCTGTACTGGCTGCTGGGCGACGCGGACGCGAGCGCGGCCGCCATGGCGGAGGCGCAGCGGCACGCGGATCGCTCAGCTTGGCCGAACGCACTGGCCGAACTCGCCCTGACCAGGGCGGAGCTGGCTCGTTGGAGCGACGACACCGAGCAGGCGTACCGGCAGATCGATCTCGCGACAACCCTCCTCGGCGGCGATGCCGAGCAACTCTACGTCAGGGCGCGGACCCACAACCTGCTCGGCTACCTCGCCGACGGTCTCGACGAAGCCCGCGAACACCACGACGCCGCCTTCCAGGCGGTGTCCGATGTGGGGTACGCCCCGCTGATCGCTCAGGTGCTCGTCGGGATCGCCGACCTGGCGCAGCGCGCCGACCACGATGAGCAGGCAGTGCGGCTGCTCGCGGCGAGTGCCGCGGTGCGCGGCCTGTCGGACCGTTCCCAACCGGATGCGGAACGGATCGAGCAGACAGCACGACGTCGCCTCGGCGATGTGCGGTTCACCGAGGCGACGAAGGAGGGTGCGCAGGCGAGCTGGCGTGAACTGGTCGCCACTGCGCCCGCTTGCTGAACATGGCGAAAACAGGTGTGCGACACCGACGTGGTGTCGCACACCTGTTGGACACTGTGCGCGGGACGGGCGGCGGGAGCGCAGTATCAGGCGGCCGTGGCGTGCTGGATGACAATGTTGCCGTACGAGTTGCGCGCGTACACCCGCACGATGTCCTGCTCGCCCTGCGACCGGTCGACCGGCTGCATCTGGTTGCGCACCGATCCCGTGCTGGGCGTTGGTTTCCAGCTGCACCTCGCTACTCGGGCTGATTCCGACCTGAAGCTCGCCCATGGACGTTTCCAGCCGGAGCACGCCGCGCGATGCCTCGCCGATACGGATGTCGCCTTTGGCGGTTTTCGCGGTTACCGAACCCCGCGGGCGCTCGACGGTGATGTCGCCCGCGGATATCTCCAGGTCGCATTCGCCGAGTTCGCCTGCGCCCAGCAATCGGCCCACCGCGGCGGTGCCCTTCAGTTGGGAGCCGCTGGGTACCTCGATGGTCACCTCGATCGACGGGTTGCCGCCGAACGGGGTGTAGGTCCGCCAGTCTTTCGGCGTTCTCACGGTCAAAGTGCACGCGATGAATTCGATCTGGGTTTGCGCGGCGGCGCGCACGTCACCCTTTTTGGACGCATCGGCCGGACGGACCTCCACGACGGTGTCGATACGGTCCGAGGCGATCACCGTGACCGTACCGGAGAGCACGTCGATCGTGACGGCGATCGGTTCCCGGGTCTCGAATGTCGGCATGGCTGTCTCCTGTGTGTGAATTGGTTGGTGTGTGAAATGGGCGGCTGGTCGCGACTACACGCGCTTGTTGAAAGTGGCGCGCGACCACAGGTATCCGACGACGGCGAACCCGGCGCACCAGGCGAGCGCGGCGGCCGTGTAACCACCCGAAGGGTGTCCGGCGAGAAACCCGCGCAACGCTTCGATGATCGGCGTGAAAGGCTGGTATTGCGCGAACTGCCGAATCCCCTGCCCCATCTGGTCGGCGGGCACGATCGCGCTGCTCACGAACGGCAGCATGATCAGCGGCACTACGGTCATGCCCGCGGATTCCGGAGTCTTCGCGGCCATTCCCAATGCGACCGTGAGCCAGGCGGCCGCGAACGACGTCGCCGCCATGATGCCGATCGCGCCCAGCCAGTCGAGTGCGGTCGCGGGCGGCCGGAACCCCAGCGCGAAGGCCACACCGACGACGGCCGCGATGGCCACCACATTGGTCAGTACGGTGGCCGCGACGTGGCCGGTCAGTACGGCGCCACGGGATACGCTCATGACCTTGAACCTGTTGATGACGCCTTTCGCCATATCGGAGCTCACCGATACCGCGGTGCCCGACAACCCGTAGCTGATGGCCAGCAGGATCATGCCCGGTGTCGCGTAGTCGATGTACTGTTCGCCGACATCGAACGCGTTGCCGAACACGTACACGAAGATCAGCATCATCACGACCGGCATCAGGGCCGCGTTGAAGATCGTGACCGGAGTCCGGGCGATGTGCTTGAAGTTGCGGCGCAGCATGATCGACGAATCGGCCAGCGGCGCGGAAATGGTGCTCATGGTGCGACAGCCTCCTTGGTGGCGTGACCGGTCAGGGCGAAGAAGACATCGTCGAGGTCCGGGGTGTGGACGGAGACCTCCTCGGCGTCGACCGAGTGTTCGGCGAGCCGATTCAGCAGGTCCCGCAGTGCTTTCGTCCCGCCGTCGCCGGGGACTCGCAGGGTCAGGGCCTCGTCGTCGCGGGTGGCCCCCGGCAGGATCCGCGCCGCCGCATCGACCTGCGTGACGTCGGTGAATCGGAGCCGGATGTGGCTGCCGGGCACCCGGCGCTTGAGGTCGTCAGGTGTGCCTTCGCCGACTATGCGGCCCTGGTCGAGCACCGCGATCCGGTCGGCCAGCTGATCGGCTTCCTCGAGGTACTGAGTGGTGAGGAAGATCGTCACACCGTCGTTCGTCAATTCCCGGACGATTTCCCACATGGTGCGCCGGCTGCGCGGATCCAATCCCGTTGTGGGCTCGTCCAGGAAGACGATGTCCGGCTTGGTGACCAGCGTCATCGCCAGATCCAATTTCCGGCGCATACCCCCGGAATAGGTCGACGCCTGCTTTCGCGCCGACTCCACCAAACCGAACCGTTCGAGCAATTCGGTGATCACCCGCTTGCTCTCGTGGGCCCGCAGATGGTGCAGATCCGCCATCAGCCGCAGGTTCTCCTCCCCCGTCAGCAGATCGTCCACCGCCGCGAACTGACCGGTGACGCCGATGGCCGCGCGCACTGCCTCGGCATCGGTCGCGATGTCGTGCCCGGCGACCCGCGCCGTACCTCCATCGGCCTTCGACAGCGTGGTCAGCACGTTCACCGTCGTCGTCTTACCCGCCCCGTTCGGGCCGAGTAGAGAGAAGATCGTGCCCGCACCGATATCCAAGTCGATACCATCGAGGATCGTCTTGTCCCCGTATGTCTTTCGCAGCCCAGAAGCCGCAATCGCTGAACTGTTCACAGGGATACTGTCGCGAGCCGGGCTGATACCGCCCTGACACCGGCCTGACACGTCCGCTGACACGACATCTGGCCTGGTCAGGGCCGGATCCGACGAGCAGCGGTCCGTGCACATGCAGATCGCGCGGCAAATGATTATTCGGACACCCCAGGTCGCCGATCGGGGGCTACCGCGCCCCGTACCTGCCGTGCCGGGGCCACCCGCCCTTGGAATTGGTGACCGTGCGCGAAGGCACGGGGCGAGTTACGAAGCGCTGCTGGTTGATCCGGGTCGGGAAGGTGCTGCGTTGCTTTCGCATATCGGTGCTGCCTTTCGAAATGCTCGTGAAGCCAGGGATGCCGGAACTCCGGCGGGATTGCGCCGGATCAGGCGCGGTCGAACCAGGTGACCTGCGCGCCGGTGCTGAACTCTTCGCGCTGGGTGACCTTGAATCGCGTCGGCTCGAAATTGCCCGTGAAGGCCCCGACGCCCTCGCCCGCGATCACGGGGTAGCTCTTGATGATCAGCTGATCGACCTCGCCGAGGAGCTGACCAGCCAGATTGCCACCGCCGCAGAGCCAAATATCCAGGCCCGCTTTCTTCTTCAGTTGCCGGACCAGCTCGACCGGATCGGCGTCGACGACCTCCACCTGTGGGTTGTCCACCGGTGCGAGGGTGCTGGAGAAGACGTACTGCTTCAGGTGGTTGTACGGGCTGGCACAGCCGAGCGCGAGACCCGGTTCATAGGTGCCGCGACCCATGAGGACGGTGTCCAAGGTCTTGTTCGGCGTATCGAGGGGCATGCCGACGGACTCGCGCAGAGGCGTCGGCACCGTCTCCGGGTAGCGCTCATTGATCCACGCCGTCATGTCCTCACACATCGGATAGAAGTCGAATTCCCCCTGCGGACCCGCGATGTAGCCGTCGAGGGAGACCGCCACGTAGTAGACAAGCTTTCGCATCTTAACCGCCTCAAGTGTAGTACTCTGTGCGAAGTGATTTGAACCGTAGTACTACAGATGGAGTGGTGTCAAGTGGTGCGCACGAATCCGGAACGCCGGCAGACTCTGCTGGATGCGTCGATCGAGGTCCTGGCCCGCGAAGGGGCACGTGGACTGACCTTCAGGGCGGTCGATCAGGAGGCGGGAGTGCCCGCCGGAACCGCCTCCAATTACTTCCCCAACCGGGACGCACTGCTCGTCCAGGTCGGACACCGCTATTACGAGCGACTGATCCCCAGCGACGCCGCTATGGCGAAATCCCGCGGACCACAGACCCGCGAGACCATGACCGAACTCATGACCGAGGTGGTCGACCGGGTCACCCATTTCCGCACCGGCTATCTCGCCATCCTCGAACTGCGACTGGAGGCCACCCGGCGGCCCGAACTGCAGGCGCTGCTCACCGAGCGGGTACGCGCGGATCTCGACTTCAATATCAGCAACTATCGGGAGTCGGAGCTGCCCGGCGACGAGGACGCCGTTGTGCTGCTCTACCTCGCCCTGAACTGGCTCATCCTCGAACGACTCACCCTCCCCGGCATTTTCGACGAGCAGCGGGCCGCCGAACTCGTGCGGACGATCGTGGACCGGGCAATACCCGCCCAGGCCGGGTAAACCGGAACGATCCATCAATTGTTCGAACCGACGCTCTCCGAGAGGAAGTCAGGCATGACGAGACCGTTTCGATTCGGGGTCGTCGCCCCGCTCAGGGCCGACCTGCCGACGTGGCGAGATCGCGTGCGCCGCGTCGCCGACAGCGGCTACTCCACGCTGCTGGTGCCCGACTTCCCGCAGACACAACCGGCGCCCGGCCCCATGCTGGCCACCGCCGCGGCCCTGACCGACCTGCGCGTGGGCACCTGGGTGTACGCCTCTCCGCTACGCCCGGCCTGGCTGACGGCATGGGAAGCGCACTCGCTGTCACTGCTGACCGACGGTCGCTTCGAGATGGGCATCGGCACCGGCAGACCGGGAATCGAGGACGAACTCCGCGACAAGGGACTGCCCGTCGCACCACCGAACGAGCGGCTGGCGCAGGTACGTGAGACCGTCGAAACGCTGCGCGAACTCGACGGCCCCGGCCTGCACACGCCCGTGGCGATGGCCGTACTGGGTCCAAAGGCCCGGGCGTTGGCGGCAGAGGTCGCGGACACGGTCACGTTCGCGCTGGGCGATCAGCCTCGGGGCGAAGTAGAGCGGCTGGCACACGACTTCCGCACCATCGGGAACGTCGAGCTCGCGCTCGCCGTGCCGGTCATCGGTGACACTGTCGCGCCGTACATGGCGCCACCCGACACCGACCCTGCCGCGCTTCGCGCGGCGGACGCACTGACCGTACTTCCGGACGATCCGGCGGCCGCCGCCGAGGAAATCCAGCGGCGACGCGAGGAGATCGGCTTCTCCTACTTCGTCTTCGGCGCCGACTTCGCCGACAGGTTCGCTCCGGTCGTCGCCGAACTCGCCGGACGGTAGCCGGGCGCCGAGGGATCTGCACCGACAACGCCTATCGAAAATACGTTCGACTCGAGGTAAGGTGCCTGAGCATGCCGGACCACGAGCCCACCCCCTTCGCCGAAACGCAGATCAACGAGGTGCGCAGGCAGCTGCTGGATGCGGCCGCGTTCGGCAAGCACCTGCGACCCGAACAGCTGGAGAACATGGCGGGCAAGCTGGCCGAAGGTTTGCGCGCTTACACCGAGGCCTTCACCGCCGCGACCGGACCGGTGAACCCACCCACCGACGGGCGGGCCTGCCTCGACTACCGCGGCCGTCCCCGATGACGGTCAGCTCAGGGACCGGACGGGTCCGGCCCGGCGCTCGGGGGTGCGAGGCGGTGCCTCTCGGTCGGTACGGCGTCCGGCTCGGTCGGTACGGCGTCCGGCTCGGTCGGTACGGCGTCCGGCTAGATCGGGCGGAAGCCTGCTCCGGGACCACCGCGCGCGTCGACGTCGTCGATGATGGCGGTCATCTTCGTCCCGAGCTGAGGCCCGAGGCAGGGCACCGTCACGTATGCGTTAACCATGCTGACGAGTGTCGTTCCGACCACGACCGGCCCACCGGAGTCACCAGGGACGACACATATCTGCGTCCAGGTCCACCCGGACTCCAGCACGTCTCCGTAGGTCAGTCCGCAGGTGTGGCCGGTGCTATAGCCTTCCTTGCACGCGATATCCGGGAACTGCGCAGGACCGCCCACCTGGGCGATCGTCGTGTTGCCGACGCGGCTCACCGGTACGACTTTGTCCGGTTCGAACACGATGACGGCGTAGTCCATGTCGTTGTTGGCCTGGGCGATGGTGCCGACCACGCCGGCGTCGCGATCGGCCGCCGCGGCGACGGTGGTACCCGCACCACCGCAGTGAGCCGCGGTGAATCCGACCAACCGGCCTGCGCCATCGTGCCCGATCGTGGTGAGCGTACAGATGCCCTGATCGTTGACGACGATGCCGGAGCCGCCGCCCAGCACGACCGGAGCGGCGGCGCGCACCATGCCCGCGTGCGCCCCGATCAGCGTTGCGCATGCCGCGAGCGCAGCAGCTGTTCCCGCAAGTTTCTCGAACATGCCGCATCCAATCGGTCGAAGGGGAAGATCTTCCCCCCATACCGCGCGAACAGTACTGCTGTTTACTTGAAGAACTCGCAGACCAGGCATCCGGACGTCGTCATCAATCTTGCGGGATCGAGCCTGGTCGAGTGCGCCTCCTAGGTGACGAAACGCCGACGGTCACGCCACGATCTGGCGAGGGTGCGTGACGCGCGGCGTTCGTCGTTTCCTCAGCGATGCCGTCCAGCAGATCATGCGATGCAGATCGGGAAGACGAACAGCAGCGGCGGGATGAAGCAGACCGGCCAGAAGAACGGAGCCCAGAACAAAACGGCGTCATCGGTCTGCAGTTGCCCATGCTGGGAGACATCTACGGCTGCCGGAGGGGCAGGCACAGGCGCTACGTCCGGGGACCCGGTAGCAACACCCGAACCGAAAGCGATCATTGGCACACAGGCTGCCGCAGCTGCGGCTGCGATAATCTTGTTTTTGGTCATTGTGCTTCCTTCAACTGACGGTTGGGATGCCTTCGCCCGTTGAAGGCTCCCGCTTATGACCCCTCTAACTCTTCTCTCAGGAAGCACGCAAGATCATCGTCCCACGGGTCGGAAACACTCACCCCTCGGGGTGAAACCCGAGGTGAGCACGGGTTCGCGCGCCGCGCCGGCGTCAATGACCGAAATTCGTCGGCGAGTCGACTTCGCCGACCCGATGCCCGCGGAAGACAGGTTCGAATTGCCCGGTCGGCAGCACCGAACCGGCCACGCCGGGAAACCCTCAGCGTCGAAACAGAGGCGTTTCCCTTGTCCCGCCGGATCACTTGCGATTCCCGGTCTTCCGCGGTCGGGAGCAGGCGACCGCGCCCAGGACAGGCCGGATGTCGTTGAGGCATGGGTATCGATGGGACGCACCGGCAATCTCGCCACGCCGGAGCAGCTTTCGATCCTCGGCGGCGAGTGGAACGCCGGCAAAGCATCTGCCCCACACCCGGCTGCGACACACCAGCTTCGTCGAATCGACGTGTCCACCGCGTCTGAATACGTACCGAGCCAGCAAAAATAGGGGCTCGCCCGCCTGGCTACGATCACCCCAACGTTCTGAGAGGAAAATCATGACCAAGCCCTTCGCCGCTGTGCTCGCTGCGGCCGCCGCCACTCTGCTCTTCCTGCCCGCTGCACCCGCGCAAGCCCAGTCCCCTTTCTGCGCCAAGGCCATCGAGCTGATCAACCTCGCGATCGACACGAGCGGCGGCACCATGGACACGGCGACGGCGACCGCGCTGTCCGACCGACTGGGCGGCCTGGCCCTTTTGGCCCAAGGCGCGGAGAAGGACGTCATCACCGCCTACGCCGACGCACTGGTAGATGACAACGTCACCGACCTCGACCCTTACACCGACGATCTCAACCGCGTCTGCGCCGCCTGACCGCAAATCACCTGAACCCCTCAGCATCGAATCTGAGGGATCTTGCGCTGTGCCCATGCGTTTCATTCAGCGCCCAATCCGTCGCGGCTTCCGCGTCGTCAGCCGGGAGTGAGCTACGTTCTCGGGCAAACGATTTCGCCGTCCTCAGGCGTCCACACCCGGGCTGGGCCGGAGTTGTGGAACCTGGGGTGCTGTTGCGCGCCGCCCGGGAGGCGGCGGGAATCTCGCTGCGCGGGATGGCCGAGCGGACCTTCTACAGCAGAACGTACTTGGGGCTGATCGAGACGGGCGGAACTACTAACCGCGCGCGGAGAAACTCCCGAGGCACAACGCGCCATGGCCGCCGCCGACGCCGCGACGGAAACGGCGGACGGCGTCGAACCGCCCGAGGCGATGCACTGGTGGACTCCCGGGTTCGGCGCCGTGCAGCGCGGCGGGGTTCTTGCACTGCTCGGACGCCATTCCGAAGCGGTGCGTGAGGCGACACAGGGACTGGCGACCATGCCTGCGACCATGCCCCATGAGCACCGGCGGACGGAGTGGCTGGCATCGGCGCTGCGCCGAGTCGACCCGGACCTGACCGGCGACGCCTGACCCGGCGGTGCCGACCGGCATGATGCCGCCCGCGCTACTTCGGCATCGATGGGGGCATGCTCGGGTTCTCCCGGCCGATCTGACCGTGCGATCCATGACACCCACCTTCTGGCCGGTCGTGCTCGGCCTGTTGGCGCTGCTGGTGCTGATCTCCGCGCGAGGTGTGCCGTTCGTGATCGCCATCAAGGTGCGCAGGACGCGCCCGCTCGCGGCGTCGTGCGTGGTGCTGGACCCGAACTGCTGCCGCTGACCGCTGATCGTTGGCAGGTTTGCCTCGGTGTCGGGTGTTGACCCGCGGAGCGGGCTCGTCAGTAACGTTTGTTCATGTTCGAGGACAGTTCGCGGTTCGCTGCCCGGGCGGCGGCGAGTTCTTCGTCGCCTCCCTCGAGGCGAGTGGTGAGCTCGAGCGTGCGTCGCTACGGCTCCGAGTAGACTGAACTCGCGACAGGTTGTTGGCGGATTTCTGGGAACGATCCGCGCGCTGGTGGACGCGTACCAACGCCCACTCTCGACTGTCTGGCCTGGCTGAATCAACCAGTGCGGGCCACCCGCTCGGGCACGGGTCGGAATGAAATCGAGTACATCGGTTGCCAGTCGGGTGGTCATGGGACGGCACGATGGATGACACGTTACTGGGTGACGGGGACGCCACTCAGCCGGCGGAGGCGTTCGGACGCTATCGGCTCCTGTCGCTGCTGGGTCAGGGCGGCATGGGCCAGGTGTGGCGGGCGCACGATTCGCTGACCAACCGGGTGGTGGCGCTGAAGGTATTGCCCGAGCGCTTCAACGACGACGAGCAGCTGCGCGAGCGGTTCCGCCGGGAATGCCGGGCGGTGGCGCAGTTGACCGAGCCGCATGTGATCCCCATCCACGACTTCGGCGACATCGACGGTCGGCTCTATCTGAATATGCGCCTGATCGAGGGCACCGACCTGCGCACGGTGATCACACGAGAAGGGGCGTTGTCGCCGCGGCGAGCAGTGGCGATCATCGCCCAGGTGGCCGGCGCGCTGCAGGCCGCCCACGACGCCGGGCTGGTCCACCGCGATGTCAAACCCTCCAACGTCCTGCTAGGGAGCGATGAGTTCGCCTCCCTGATCGACTTCGGGATCGCCCACGCCACTGACGACCGTACGCTGACCTCGATCGGCGAGACCATCGGCACCGCCGCCTACATGGCGCCGGAGGAGATCAGCGCAGGAGTCAAGGCCGATGCCCGAGTGGACGTGTACGCGTTGACGTGCGTGCTGTACGAGTGCCTCACCGGCCGACCGCCGTTTACGAGCGAATCGGGCATGCAGGGTGTGATCGCCCATCACCTCTACACCCCGCCACCGCGTCCCAGCGCCACCACACCCGATGTACCGACTGCGTTCGATGCGGTTATCGCCAAAGGAATGGCCAAAAACCCCGACGATCGCTACCAGACCGCGCGCGAACTGGCCGCGGCGGCCTACGCCGCGGTGGACGATTCCGCGGTCGGCACCACCGGGGGCGTGGCCGCGCGACAAGGGCGGCGAATCAGATTGTCGCCCAAGACCGTCATAGTGCTCGCCGCCGCCGCGGTCACGGTGGTGGCCGCCGTAGCAGTCGTCGTCGGTGTTCAACGGGAATCAGGCGGCGGTGGCAACTCGCCGACACCTATCGCCCCGGATTACTCGTCGCAGATTGCGCTGCCGTTTACCGGCGTCAGCCTGCCCACCGGTGTGGCGGTCGACAATGCGGGCAACGTATACGTTGCCGACATGGGTAACGACCGGGTGGTGAAATTGGCGACGGGCGCATCGGCGCCGACCGCGCTGCCGTTCACCGGCCTGAAGAATCCGCAGGATGTGGCGGTCGACAATGCGGGCAACGTATTCGTCACCGACACGAGCAACAATCGGGTGGTGAAACTCGCGGCGGGCGCATCGGCGCCGACCGCGCTGCCGTTCACCGGCCTGAAGAATCCCCAAGGTGTCGCGGTCGACAATGCGGGAGACGTCTACGTCGCCGACCGGGGCAATAATCGGGTGCTGAGGTTGACGGCGGGCGCTTCGGCACCGATCACGTTGCCGTTCAACGGACTTCAAGATCCCCAGGGCTTGGCGGTCGACACGACCGGCAACGTATACGTCACCGAATTGGGTACCGAACGGGTGTTGAGCTTGGCGCCGGGCGCGTCGGCACCGACCACGCTGCCGTTCACCGGGCTTCAAGATCCTCAAGGCGTGGCGGTCGACACGACCGGAGACGTCTACGTTGTCGACTGGGGTAACGAATGGGTGGTGAGGTTGACGGCGGGCGCGTCGACGCCCACCACGCTGCCGTTCACCGGGCTCAAAAATCCCCAGGGGGTGGCGGTCGACACGGCGGACAACGTTTACGTCACCGACCTGGGGCCCAATCCGGTGGTGAAACTCCCGGTCGGCTGAACCCCCGTTCCGACATGGCCGCCGGAGCGCTGTTCTGGATCAACTCGGCTGTCGAATCAAGTGTTTCCGCAGATCAAAGCTCATTTGTGGGGCGGGCGGGGCTCGAACCCGCGACCAATGGATTATGAGATCAAACACTCCAACCTGTGTGCTGACCAGCAGAGACAGTGCTCAGTGATGAGCAAATCCTAAAAATACATTGCTGTCGGTTGTCGTTCGCAGCGAACCGGTCCAGAGCCCGGAACCTACCCAGCTGAATATTGGGGCCGAAGACGTTCCGCCAGGTCCCGGAGATGAGGTGGACAGCTGTCCCCGACCGTGCCGGTGGCAGACGCCTGGGCCTCAAAGAGAGCAACCGCGGCCGCAGTTGTGGTGTTAGCCGCGTACAAGAAGTCAGCTACGATGTTCGACAAGTCGGTGGGACTATGCAGGTAATTGGTCGTCCATTTATCTTACGTGGTTCTGGTTCACTTCGGGTGCGCTGGATTCTCGGGGCTGACTCAACCACCCGCCCGCCGTTCGCGTCGAAGAGTTCTCCTGGGGCGTTCCAGAACCTGAACCGAGCTCGAGCCACCTTCACGTCGGACAACACCACACCAATCAGCAGCGCCCCGTCTGCCCCCTCCCCGGAACCAGTAGAGGCCCCGGTTTGACATCACCCTACATCAAACGACGCGTCGTCAGTGGTCCACTCACGTTCGCCTTCACGGCCGGTACCTGCTCTGTCTAATGGAGTGCTTGCTCGAACGCTCACCACCGCGACTCATTCACTGCAGCAGCTCATCGAGGAAGCCGGAGTCCTGTGTACCGCAGTGCCTGGCCGTTCGTTCGGTCGCGCAATTCGGTACAAATGCACCGCTAGCGCGGTGACCCAGACCCACATAGAGATGCCCGGCACGAGGAAGAGCGTGTACTTTACGGAAGTGCTGACTCCGACTGCGGCGAGGAGGCCATAGGCTCCCAGCGACACCGGGACGGCTACCAGAGAGAACAGGACCCAGTTTCGGCGTCCCTGAGCCGCGAACCATCCCGCTATCACCAAGCTTGCCGCGACGAGAGCGGCGGAGCTGATCGAACGTGAGGCCATTTGGGCAATGCCGTGCCAGGTCGTAGAATGCGACATCGTACCGGGCGGAAAGCCAACTGCCGGGTCAGCCGGGAACAGGCCACTGGCGATGTAAGCCAACCCATAGAGCCCCAGCAGAGGCGAAGCCCACAACACGCCGCGACCCTGCCGCAACATTCGGCCCACAGCCATTGCGAAGAGCAGCATCAAGACTCCGGCCGTCACATAGTTGGTTCGATGGATCCAGCCGAGATCCCCGGTTGTCAGGAGATTGTAGCGGTGTTGTGACGGATCGAAACCGTCACGGGTCAGAGCTTGGATCGCGGTCAGCGTGATATAGATCGGACCCGCCAAGATACCGCAAACCAGCAACGCACCAGTCCGCCCTGTCAGCGCTGACATCTTCTGTTCGATCATCATTTCTCCTTCCGCGGGGCTTCACGCAGACCTGAACTCGCTCGCAGCCGTTGCGATGAACTGGTCGACTGCGGCGGCAGCGGGCATGGCCGCTCCAGGCATTGTGGAAATCGTCCTCATCTGATCATGCTTGCCGAACTGCGAATGATCATCCCGCAGGCGTAGGCACTTCGCGCTGCTACCAATGTGGTCGCCGTCTGCTGCGGGCGCCGCAGACTACGCAAAAATACTGCGTCTGCGGTAGGCAGAAGATCATTCATGTGCAGGTGTCACCGGATGCCACTACGGTTAAGATGCACGGATTCGCATCCCGCCGAAGGGGCCGTGGCGGATGGGCGCGCGGCGAAGTCGGCAGGCCCTGGCAAGGTTCGGGGGCCTACCGCGCCTGAGCACACGCCGGTGAGCAGGTCCGAGAGCAACGCCCCCGTTACTTTCTCGTGGGTCCGAGCCAGGGCCTCGGTCGCCGGGCCCGGTATGACTTCTTGCCCCTGTCTTTCGCATGATCCGGGGGGTGTCCCTATGGTTTTCGTCAACCGGATCTTTCGGCTGATCGGTGAGTGCTTGTTCGGATAGAAGGGTGGTGTGGATCGGGAGACGACGGCTGGCTGGTATCGACATTTCGCTGCCCGAGGTCTCGAAGTCGTTTCTCGTCGCCAAACGAGCTCCTGAGCCGAGACTGTGGACGGTATCCAATGGAGATATCGAGGATCGCACAACCATAGGAACAGCCTGGATAGGTGATAGGCAAGCGTTCCGCTACTTCAGTGGCCTCTACCATGACGAACTGGCACAGGTCACCAAGAACAAGGAGGCTCGGCTCATCTGGGCGATGCAGTCAGTCGTGGGCATGGATCAGATCGAAACAGTTGGTGGCTACATGGTTCGTGTCACCGGCGACAGATCAAACCCATTCCGATTCTTCGGAGACCCAATGGGCACCGGCCCCTGGCTAACGAACGCTCTCCTTTCCAGGTCAGGTGATGGAAAGGCCTCCCTCGCGATCACGGTGCCGCCGGGCGGCGACCCCACACAGCACTGGAGGATCCCAATTCCCGGCGTGGCCCCCACATTCAGCGCCTTGGCCCAGTTCATACCCGAGATCGGCAAAGCCTGGCTACACACACATGAGGAACCCTGGTCTGATCCGATCCTGGTAGCGGCTACGTCGGTCGAAGAGCTGATCGAGACCGCGCGGGAAACTCACCAGCAGTTTCTGAAGATGCCGGATGCGCCGTTCCTACAGGATCTTCTCGGGATTGAGCGCTAGCTGTGCTGTCTCGTGAGGTTGGTGCCACCGCCAGTCCATCCACCCAACTGGTGTTCGAGCCGAACTCGCTTCATACCCGTGCCAGAATTCTTGCGTGGATGAACGAGAGCCGATCACCTTCGTCGATGCGGTGACGCGCGACGGCAGCAGCGAAGCGGAACGAATCCTGCTTCATTCACGTGAGGGTTCCAAGGTGTATGTCAGACTGGCGGACCCGTGTGATTCGACACCGGAGCCTGTCCCCCTCTACGAGGGTGACGAACTGATTGTGATGGAGGCGATCTCCCATATCAGCCTCCACCAGACACCTGAAGACAGCGAGGGGTTCCTGCTGTCGCAACGGGTGGCGCCGATTCGTCGGGAAGCGGCCACGGTGTATGCCCGGCCCTTGAAGTTCGGGGAAGCCGACGACGGACGCCGAGTGCATCTGTGTCCAGGCGAACAGGTCGTCATCGAGCCTCAGGTCGAGCTGGAATACATCGATGACTGGGAAGGGGCCGGCATCAGTGGCTATGTCCCGCTGACGCCGGTGCTTTTCACCTGGATGGCCATTGTCCCGCAATCCTCGGAGGGGCGTGCCCGGTACCTTCTCGCAGCCGCTCGCCGGCTCGACCTCGCCCACACTCTTTTTCAGCGTGTGGACGAACTGCGGCAGAGCGAGCCCGAGGGCGCGCCTGCGGTTCGGCGGGCGGTGTTCGAATTGATCGGTGCGACGGAGCTGGCGTTCGTATCGCTCGGTCGCGCCGTCGACATGTGTGCCAACGCGCCGACGGCCATAGCCGCGACGGTTCCGGTCCCACCGGAGATCTCTTCCCGATGTTTGGCAGTGAATACGATCCGCAATGCTTACGAGCACATCGAGGACCGGGCACTGGGCAACGTCCGCGGACAACCACACCCCGACGCCACAACAATCTTCAATCACGACCGCGTAGTCCGGGACGGCATCATCGCGTACGGCAGCTACCAGATCGACCTGGCCACAGACGTGCCCGAGCTGATCGCCGCCGCACGAAAGTACCTGAAGGATGTCGCCGGGAACTGAGCGCCTTGATGGCCGTGCCTTAACCGTTCGTGTCCGGCTGCGCCGACTCTCCTCTTGTGGTCATCTCCCCGTTCCCCCGTCGTGCCGTACGCGCCGGACTCGCGTGCCCTAAACCGCCACCTGCGCATCTCGACTCTGCCCCAGCACTGAGCGCGCCCTAGCGCGCGAACACGCCACCTCCGGTGGCGCAGCTCTAGACGTAACTTCTGCACCCGACGTAACCACCCTCTCAACCCCTTTCTCTTGTGGTCCTCCCTTCTCTTGTGGTCTCCCCTCCTTTCTGGTCCTTCCCTTGCTTTTATGTTTTGTGTTGTCTCCTGCCCTGCCCGGCCGACACTCTCTGACAGCGAAGCGTTAGAGAGTGTCGGCCGGGCAGGGCAGGAGATGGCGCAAAACACCCCAGGTCAAACGCCAGTTTGACCTGGGCATGCCGGGACAGTGCCGGGACTTGATAGATCCCGGCACTGTCCCGGCAAAGTCCCGTCAATATCCCGGCACTGTCCCGGCAGTACGGCGGTCCGGACACAGCCGAAGGCCCGTCAGGCGGGCTGACGGGCCTTCGGCTATTCAGGTGCGATTCGAGCGAGTCTGAGGTGCTGAAGTTTTGGCAACCTCCGCTGGGTTCTATTGATCGTCCTCTTCGGTTGCGCTGACAGTCCGAGCGCTGAGCGCCGGACGAACGCCGGACTCGATCGTGATGTCGATGAGTTCGAAACCTGCCACAACAAACCTGATGCGCGTGAACCGTGAACTGTCCGGCTCTGGCGGCGGCTCGTACGTCACTGGCTTCGAGATGATCTTCATGTCAGGGTTCCCCTCTCCCTCAAGACACTGGGACGGCGTCAGCTACGGCAATCTCACCGTATGCGCGAACGCCCAAGCTGTTGCGGTTTGTGTAGATACGTTCGCCGAGCCGGATGTCGAATCCGGCGGCGGTGAGCATCGCGGCCACTGCGGCGACGGCGTCCGCGTCGCCGGACAGTCGGAGGTTGACCACGCTGGTCACTGGTGGGCTCCTTCCTGGATGTGTTCCTGGGCCGCGGTGAGGGTGCGGGTCACCGAGGACGAGCTGAGGCTGACGTGTTCGGCGATGCGCGCGTGCGACCAGTTATGCTCGTGTCGCAGGCGAAGGATCTCGGTCACCTTCTCTGGGTCACGCCGCCCGGACGGGTCCGCGCTGCACAGCAATTCGGCGACCCGCGCCCACCGGTCGACCTCCGCACCGGGCGCCGGTGCGTGATGCGTAGGGGAGTTAATCGCGGTCTGCTCGGCGGTGCGCAGCTCCGGGGGCGATTGTTGCGCGGTGAGTTCGGTCGAGGTGGACCGGGTTTCGGTGTGAACCTCGCGCACCGAGACGGTGCGTACTGGCTCGGGCCGCTGCACTGGTTCCGGCTTGGTGCGCACTGCCGGTTCGGTGCTGGTGTGGTCGGTGCGTGCGAGCACGAGCAGGGCGACGGTGGCCTGTCCGATGGCGCCGTCGATGATGAGGGGGAACAGCCATGCCAGGTGTTCGCTCATCCCGACCTGAATCGACAGCTCGCGCAGGGCGTCGAACGACAGCCGGAAAGCGCCGACTGCGATAGCGGCGGTAAGTGCGACAACAGCCCAGTAGGCCAGGCGTGCCTTGTTCTGGGCGCGCACGAGCAGCCCGACGCCGTGGGTTGCTGCGAGCAACGCGATCGGCGGGAAACTGGCGACGAATGCCGCGACCGGCTGCTTGCCGTCCGGTGCGTTGATCCATGCGTGCACGAGGTTGCCCGCGATCGACATCGCCGCGACCAACAGCAACTCGCCCCAGAAGAACCGGATCGCCGACACCTGCTCGCGGGTCCGTGCAGCGGCCTGTGCACCGTCTGGTGCGCTGCGGTGCGCAGCAGGATCGCTGCTGCGCACCACGTCCGCACCGGAGCTGAGTCCGGTCACGGCTCACGCACCCTTGCTCGCGGCGGCCGGGGTGTAGACGGCGGTGAACAGCCGCGCCCGCGAGTACTCGGGATCGGGTCCGGTGTAGGTGACCGACAGGGTCGCACCGATCTCGAAGTCCTCGCTGCCCGCGTTCTCCAGTGCCAGCCCGATGGCCTGTTCCATGCGCCAGGACACGTACAGGTTGCGCGGTCCGGCGCCGGTGTCGAGGGTGACGACGGTCTGCATGACCGGCTGGCCGTCCTCGTCGAGTTCGACCTCACCGGGCGCGCCGCCGAACTTCAGCTTGGGTTCCTCGACGGCGGCGATGATGCGGCCGTAGACGGTGGTGCCGGGCTTGCTGGTCTTGGTGAACGCCGACGCGGGGCGGGCGGCACGGCGGAAACGCTGTCCGAAGGTGTTGGTGCTCATGATGGATGGGGTCCTTCCTGTTGTGGTGTTCAGCGGGCGCGGGTCCGGTCGGGCCGGCCGCGGCTGGTCGTGGGGTGCAGGTCGTGGATGCTGCGCGGGGATCGGGGCCGGTCGAGGTAGGCGACCGGTTCCAGTTCGTCGAGGTCGTGTCCGGCGTCGAGGTGGTCGCAGAGGTCCTTGCCGTCGCGGGCCTGTAACACCCGGACTTCGCCGACGCGGTCGGCGAGGGATTCGGCGACCTGGGCGGCGTGGCGGTAGCCGGGCCGGTCGCGGTCGGCGACCACGATCACCCGGCCAGCGCCACGCAGCCAGCGCGCGTGGTCGTCGGTCCACTTCCCCGCGCCCATCGCGTTGCACGTCGCGAGCTGCCCGGCCTGGCGGGCTCGCTGCACGTCCTTCTCGCCCTCGCACACGTACAGCTCACGGCCGGTGTCGAGCGCTTCGCGCACGTCGGCGAGCTGCCACGGCAGCGGAGCGAAACCGGTGTTGACCCACTCGGTTCCGGTCCAGCGCCGTTGGTAGAAGCTCTTGGCGTGCCCGTGCTCGTGCGGGGTGTGCAGCCGCACCACCGCGCCCTCGACACGACCACCCGGCCACCGGTAGACGTAGGTGTCCACCGCTTCGGGCTCCCCGATCTGCGCACCCAGATCCCGCTTGGCGGGCAGCGGGAACCGAGCCGCCAGAATGGCTTTCTCGACCGGCGAGGCGACGGTCACCGGGCGGGCGGGCCGCCCGGTGACCGTGTGCGGGCGACGAGCAGAACCCTGCTGGTTGGTGCGCTCGGGCAGCCGGTCCCACAGGTCGCGCACCCGCAACCCGATGCGGTCGAGCACGTCCTGGTCGTCGCAGCGGGCCCAGCAGCGCACCATCGTCTTGCCCTGCCGCGGGTCATACCGCACACCCAGGCTGGGGTTGTGGTGGTGGCCGTCGCCCTCGTGCACCGGGCACAGGTAGTTCGTCCACTGCTGCGGCTCCCGCGGCCACTTGGCCGGACCCACCCGGCGAATCAACGCCGCAGTGACCACCTCGTACGAACGGCCCTGCGGCGATGTCGGTTCGGTCATCGTTCGTCACCGCCCCCGCTCGATCTCGGGCCGCTGAGCGGCGGCGAGGATGCGGGCCTGCTCGATACTGCGCCGCTGCACCCCATCCAACGAATCGGCGCCCGGCGAAGACAGCATCCGCCGCACGGCACTCGGCGAGCGCGACCACAAGTCGTGCACGTCCTTCAGGTACTTCCACTCCCCCGGATGCGGCCCGTTGCGCCACCCCTGATCGATAACTTCTTGCTGGGCGTAGAGGCTGTAGATTTCCACCTCGCAGGCGCCCGGCCGGTCCCGCAGCCGCGACAGCCGCGCGACTTCGGCGAACGCTTCGCGCATCGCTTCCTCGTGCTCGCGTTCCATGTCAACGGCTCCGCTCGATACCGTTGCGACCGTTGCTATTCCGCTCCGGACCGGGCCAAGACTGCGTGTCCGGCCCAGCCTGCTCGCGGCCGGTCCCGGTGAGGTCACGCAGGTAGCTGGCCCGCTTGCCCACCGGGCCGGTGTCGCCGGATTGCCGCCCCGCCTCCGCGGTCGGCGCCGCGCCGTTGCCGGTGCTGCGCTGGCGGTTGCCGTAGCGCTCGTGTTCGGGCGTGGACTGCACGAGTTTGCGTACCGCTTCGTCGCGTTCCTGCTTGAACTGGTCACGCTCCGCGGCCAACTGCTCGACACCCGGCCGGTCCCGCAACTCGCCGATCTCGGCAGCCAGGCGCAGATTGCGGTTCTTCAACGCCTCGATGTGCCCTTCAGCAGTATCGAGTTTGCGGCGGATCTCGTCGCGGTCGGCGGTGACCGAATCCAGGCCGCGTTGCAGCAGCCGGACCCGGTTTTCCAGCCTGTCCCGGTCGGCGGCCATGTCGTTCAACTGGCGCTCCACCTGCTCCAGCCGGTCAACACCGGCGGTTTCGGGTGGGCGTTCGCGGTCAGTGTTCTCCCGCTGCCAGGCGGGCTGCTCGGCCTGCTCGCGGTGAACCTTCCCGGACAACGTCCGCTTCCGCAACACGGCCTCCCGTGCGGCGAGCTGGTCGGCGACGGTCTCGGGACGGCCGGAGTCGACATACTGCTTTGCGGCGTTGAGGGTGTCGCTGGTCTCGACCGCCAGGGTGGTGCCGTCCGACCACGACGTGCCGCTGATGTTGCGCTGCAACCAGCTGGTGGCGCTGTGCTCGGTGGCAAACGAGCGGGATTCGGTCAGCTTCCCGCCGTCCGGGTCGGTCCACGTCATTTCCGCGGTGTAGCGGTGACGGTGGTCCTGGGCCGCGTCGATACGCGCCAGCAGCGACTCCTCGGCGTTGGCGCGGCGCGCGGCGTCCAGGCTTTGCTGCCAGCCCTGCTCACGCTCCACCTCGGCACGCTGGCGGGCATTGACCGTCTCACGAGCGACGTGGGCGCGGTAGCGCAGCGCGTCGATACCACGGACCTTGTGCGCTTTGGCGAAGAGGTTGCCGACCTTGAAATGCGGGAAGATCGTCGCCGAATCTAACCCGTCGAGGGCTATGCCCTGCTCGGTGCGGGTCAGGTGCTCGTTGCCGATGAAGCCGCGGGCCAGGCGGTTGCGGTGCTCAGCCAGCGCGTGAGCGTCGCGGGCGCGCCGCTCATGGTCCACGCGCGGGTCGTTCGCGCGGGCGGCGACCGCTTGCACGTGTACGCGGTAGCGGTCGATCGCCTGGCTGGTCCAGGTCAGCTGATGCTTGCGCATCACCTCGGCCTCGCGGCGCTGCTGGCGCAGCGTCCGGCTGATCTCCTTGCGGATCTTGCGACGCTCCAGGAAGTTGCGGGCCTGGGCGTGCAGCCGGGTCAGTTCCGGCAGCGATCGCGCGAACTTGCGGGCCTCGGCGATCATCTCGTCCTCAGGGCTACGGTCGGTCATTGCGGTGATTCCTCTCAGTCGTGGGTGTTTTCGGTGGTCATCGGGTTCGCTCGACGCGGTTGCGTCGGCGGTCGAGTTCGTCGGCGGCGGCGTCGGTGAGCTTGAGGCGGGTCGCGTACCGGCCGCGGGCGCGGGTCAGCCAGATGTCGGCGGCGTCCAACTTCTCGTCGGCCATCGCCAGCGCGGTTTCCGCGCGGAAGGTGGCTTCGACGGGGTCGAGCGGGTCACCCAGGTTGTCGACCGCCAACGCGTCGGGGTGCCGACGCAGGGCGGCGTACTCGCGCCGGATATCGCTGATCTCGCGACGCAGCTGGAACAGCCGGTCGTCGACGTTGTGCAGGCGCTCGTACAGATCGGCTGGCGCGGTGCGGATCGGGTCATCGGGGGTTCGGCTGGTGCTCAACGGTTTTCCTTTCTTGTGGTTGGTTACTGGGCCGGGGTGGTGCGGTTGGTCTCGTGCTTGGTGCGGGCGCGGTCGATGCGTTCGACCAGGGCGCGCAGCAGCCCGGCGATGGCGGTCGCGACGGCGGCGACGGCGTGGCTGATACCGGCGGTGACGGTGCTGATGGCCTGCGGCAGGGGCGGGCGGTGGGCGGCGTTCCACCACAGGTAGGCCACCCACGCGCCGCCGTAGACGGCCAGCGGACCGACCACCAGCGGCCCCTCGCCCCACCCGGCGGTTACGGCCGCACCGACCACAACGGCGGAAGCCGCCGCGGTGCGCCGCGCAGTCTGCGCCCGTGACCGCGCCGGGACCGGCGCCACCGCGGCAGTGGCCTGCTCAGTGGGTTCGTCGTCGAGGTCGGGCACGACGGTCAGCGCGGCCCGGCGCACCGGCCCGGTGTCGGCGGCGGGCCGTTCGGTCTGTGCAGGTGTCGTGGTCGGGACGGTGTCGAGGTCGGCGATACCGGCCAACCAGTCCTCGACTTCGTCGGCGAACAGTTCACCCGCGATCGCGGGATCAGTCGGCGCCGCAGCGGGGTCGGGCCGCCGCTGGTCGTCGTCGTTGTCGTCGTGGGGTCGGATGATGCGCATGGGTTGCCTTTCAGTCGGTTCGGATCGATGGGGTTCAGGCGGGGACAGTGATGTGGGAGTGGAGTTGGCGGCCGATGTGGGCGGTGTAGGCGGGTGGGATCGCCTGGCACAGCTCGTCGCCGGTCATCCAGTCGATGCCCAGCGCTTGGGGGCCGACGTAACGGCCGACGTCACCGGTCACCGAGACGTGCCAGCCTTCGGCCCAGCGCTGGCGCCGCTGCCGGGTCGCGGTGCGGATGACGTGGCGGGATGCTCCGGCGGGACCAGCGGCACACTGGACTCGAACCGGCGGTGCCGGTAGGTCCGCAGCCCGAACATGCCGCCGCACAGCACGATCGAGCGCTTCTTGTCCAGCGGGGCGGCCATCACGTTCTCGATGACGAATGGCCTCCCCACCTCGGTGAGGGCGGCTCGGGCGGCGGCCACGAGGTCGGGGTAGGTCTTGCCCGGACGCCGTGCGTGCAGTGGCGTGTATTTCTAGCAGGGCGGGCTGGCGGCGATGGCGTCGAAACTGTGCCCGTACCGGCGCACGAACTCCAGCGCGTCGCCCTGGTGGAACTCGAACGGGTATCGCGGCTGCGGTTCGATATCCACGCCCACCACGTCGAATCCCGCGCGGTGGTAGCCCATGCTCGCCCCTCCGGCCTTGCAGAACAGATCGAGCAGCTTCGGGCGTCTCCGCGCGGTCACGCCGCACCACCTGCGGCCGCGGCGGTGGTGGTGACGGTTTCGGTCTCGGTCTCGGCAGCAGTGGTGCCGGGCAGGGGGCGCACGGTGGCGGGGTCGACGGGCACGACATACCCGAACTGGGCGCGTCCGGCCTTGGCGTAGACGAACTGGCCGGTGTCGAACTGGCGGACGCGGTCGGGGTCGACCAGCCACTTCTCACCGACCGACACCTGTCCTTCGTCGCCGGTGCGCTGGCCCTTGATCAGGTGCCGCGACGGCAGCATGTGCCGGACCGACCCGAAGTGCTTGCACAGCTCTCCGGCGTTCTCGACGTAGCCCAGCAGCACCCCACCCGCGCAGGACTTCAAGATCCGGTCGAGCGCCCACTGATCCCCGGCGACACCCTCGGGGCTCTGGGCGGCGAACAGCACGCTCACGCCTTGGGAGCGGCCCCGCTCGCACACCTCTTCCAGCCCGATCGAGCCCTGACCGGTGGTGAGCGCGCTCAGCTCGTCGATGATCAGGGTGACGCTGCGACGCTGGTCCTTGGCGGTGCGGGCAGCGCGCTGCATCAGCATCCGCAGGATGGCGGCGACCTGGGCGCGGGCGGCGTCCTTGTCCAGGCCCGGCACGGTCACATACAGCACGTCGAGGTCGTCGAGGTCGACACCGCCGTCGAACACCATCCGCCCGTCCTCACCCTGGAGGCTGTCGAACAGGTTGGATGCCTTGATCAGCATGTCGGCGAGCTGGTCGACCTTCTCCGACTGGAGGGCTTCGACCATCCGCTTCACGTCCGGGGCGTTGCCCCACAGATCCAGCAGCGTCTCGGGAGTCAAGCGCTGCAGGAACTCCCGGCTCGACCGGGGCGGCCCGCCCGGGGCATCGACGACGAGGGAGACGATGCGGCGGCGCAGCTCGTCGAAGTGCTGGCCTTCCGACGTCGACGCCTGTCCGGCGTTGAGCATGTCGCCGAGCACGGCGCGCTGGTCGCGGGCGCGCATCGCCCACACATTCAGGCGGGCGCCGTGGGGAACCTCGGCGATGCGGTCGGCGGCGATACCGCGGCGCTGGGCGATCTCGCGCAACTCGTGGCCCAAGACCTTGTCGTCGTTGCCGCCCTTGCAGGACACGACCACCAGCAGCGGGCGTGGGTGCTTGCCCCGCATGCCCGGCACGTCCTTCCACCGCTGCCAGGCGTTCCACTCGTATTCGAGCATCCCGACCGCGTAACGCTTGAGCAGCTCCGTCTTGCCCGAACCGGTCGTGCCGAACGCGGCCATCTGGCGGCGCGCTTCCTTGTGCGGCACCACCATCCACGCCTGATGCCGCGCGGTCAGCTCCGACCACACACCGAGAGGATGCGCCGAGCGCCGATCCGCCAGCGGCCCCAGCACGATCCCGTCCGTTGTGGTGAACGGGGCACCGACCGACCGCGCCGCGCGGGCGGCTCCGGCGAACTGGCGTGCGGCCAGCGCCGCCTGCACCCGCTCGGTGCGGCCCAGGTTCTTCAACCCAACCGTGTTGGTCTTATGCACGAACGACGCCCACCAGTACGTCGCCGCCAGCGCGGCCACCGGGGCACCGAGCACGACCATCGTGCGCAGCCCGCCCAGGTCGCCGTCGGCGACCCGCGCCGCGCCCGACCACAACAGGGAGGCGGGGGTGATCCAGGATCCGCCGGCCATCGCCGACGCCGCGGGCAGCAGCAGAGAGCCGATCGCGAAGTTGCGCAACCGGTGCGGCGCCAACGGCCAGCGCGCCGCGACGGCCACGATCATGACCAGCATCGCCACGATCACGACACCGCACACCGTCGCTGTCGAGGCCGCGTCACCGACCGCGGACAAGTCCAGCGTCGGCAGATCCCAGCCTTCGACGTGGCGAACCGGCGGCGCCTGCGGCACCAGCGGGCCGCTACCCGCGCCCGGCTGCACTAGCGGGGCGGTCTGCTCCGGCGATGCGGGTACCTGCGAGGCACCGAAGGGGCCGCAATCGTGGGGGGTGAGAATCGGCTGGCAGTTCGGATTGCTCATGATGCTTCCTACTGGGAGAGATGAATGAGGTTGCGGCGCCGACGATTCGGGCTCGCCGCCTTGCTGGCCTCGCGCAATTGCGCGTACTTCTCGAGCCACGCGGCCCATTCCGCGTCGAAATCGCTGACCACCAGATGCAGTTCCAGCCGTCCGAACTCGTGGTCTGGCAGTCGATCCGAAGCGGCGTTGACGTTGTCGCGGACCGCTCGGGACCGGCACAGGTAGAGCACGCCGACCATCGGTTCGACGTCGCTGTCACGGGCGGCGCGGATCGCGCCCCGCAACGCGATGTCCATGTGTTCCGGCTGCTTCTTGGACAGCTCGACCTCCAGCGCCCACCAGCCGTGGACACCCTCCCGAGCACCAAGGAACCGGCCGTCGTGGATGTGGGTGCGCCCCAGTTGCGGCTCGCGGCCGGTCGACACCGGCACCGGGGTCTTCGACCGCGGTCCGCCCTCGGCGGACTGCACACGGTGGCGCAGCACCCGCTCTGACACCCACAGCTGCGGATCGGAACCGACCAGCATCACCCGTGCCTGCGCCACTGCCCGGTAGTGCTCGGCCAATGCCAACCGCGGACGCCAATCACTGGGCCGCCAACCCAAGAAGCGGGCCGCGGTCACGCGGGTGGGCACCACCCATTTCTCACCCGCCTGAACCTCTTCCGGCTCGTACACGTCGCCGTCGCGGACGAGGTCGGCGACCAGCGCGTACACGTGGTTGCGCTCCATCCCCAGGAACCAGCCCAAGGTGTCCCGCTGCATCCCGTTCATCTCCGACAACGCCGCCAACACCGATGTCTTCCGCGCTGTCGACCGCTGCGGCCGGTCGGGGATGAGAGCCTGAACGGTGGTGCGAGGCAGCCCAACTCGACGCCCGATCTCGGCCTGGCTGAGCCCGCGACCGTGCAATCGCGTGACCTCCCCGAGCGCCACCTCCACCCGGCGGGCACGGATGCCCAGGGTGCGGGCGATCTTCTGGTAGCCCATTCCCGAGGCGCGCAACGCGGTGATGGACTCGTCGAGATCCGCACCGTGACTCTCCTTGTTGTGGTTCATCGGGTTCGCTCCCTTCCCTGCCGCGAGCCGCGGCTGTGACCGGCCCCGCGGCGGCGCTCGGCGATATCGGTGCGGGCCTGCGCGATGAACTCACGCATCTCCGTCGCATCCACCCCTCGCCGCTCCGCAGCCATCGCCGAGCGCGTCCACCGCGCCAGCTGCAATGCCTCCAGCTGCGCCTCACTCGAAACTCGTTTCGGCACCGCTGATTCCGCGTCGTACAGGTGCGCCTTCAGCGGTCCTCGCGCACCACCCCGAGCACGCAGCACCTGCGCCTCGTACTCACCACCAGGGCTCTTGCCCTCCCGGGCCAGCTGGCGGCGCGTCCGCAGATGCTGCGGCGCCAACCCCCACGGCCAGGTCGGGACACCGAACCGCTTGCCATCCGGATCGTGAAAACGGCTCATCGCGAACGCTCGATCCCGCGGGAACGCTCCCGCCGCAGACGGTCCCGATCAGCCGCGAGCTGGGCGCGGATCTTCGCCGCCAACGCCGGACCATGGCGGTAGTCGAGCAACCGGTCCCACACCGCAGTCCGCTCGGCGTGAACCTGCGCCTGATGCTCACCGACGTGCTGCGCCCTCGACATCTCGAAGTCGTTGTCGCGGTATCCCTTCGCCTCCGACACATCGCCAGCGGAGAACACCATGTCGGCCAGCACACCGTGAACGAGATCCAAGCGGGCCTTCTCGGCCTCCAGCTCCGCCCGCTCGCGGCGGCGGTCCTGTGCGCTCACCGTGCCGCCCCCTCGGGCAGCTGCGACCGCGGCACACACGACCCCGCCGGTTCCGCCGGAACCCCGGCGTCCACCGGGCGGCAGATGTTCGGCGACGGCACATAGTGCTGCTGATCGATCCACGCCGCCGTGCACCCGCCCATCCCGATGAGCAGCAACACACCGAACGCGGCCAGCCGAACCACCGGCGGCAACAGCCCCAGCGGCGCGAACACCGCACCCGTGCCGGTGAACTCCGGCCCGGCCATCGAATGCAACGGGTTGTGACCACCACGGCGGTCGAAATGCGTGACCGTGTACCCCTGAACAGGCTGGTCCTGCCGCCACGGCGCGCTCATCGCCGGACCTTCCATCGCCGCGACGTCCGCCAGAACGCGATCACGCCCAGAGACATCACCGTGAAACCGACAACCTCAGGCGCCGTCAGCACGAGGTAGCCGACCGCGATGGCGGCAACCGCCAGACCGAACGTCCGCGCCCGCATCAGCACTCACCGCCCTTGCGGTCTCGACCGCGACGGCGGCGGACCTGCGCAGACTTCAACGCGAGCCGCGTGTAATGAGCCTTCCGAGCCTGATCAGCGCGGTACGCGCGCTCCTCCGGGCTCAACAGCCCATCCGGGTCGACAATGCGGTCGAACTTGCTCGCCATCGCCGCCCGCGCCTTCGCGGTGCGCGCTGCGCGATCGGAAGTTTTCGCCCCGGACTCGTGCGCGGCGATCCGCGCCTGCAATGTCCGCTCGACCGGGGTGCTCATGCCACACCGCCGTGGATGACGGTCGCGGCGGGCCGAATCAGCGCCAGCAGCTCGTCACGCTCGACCCGCAGCAGGCGTCCGTTCACCCTGAATCCGTTGAGATCACCGGCCGCGATCCAGTTTCGAATCGTCTTCGTGTCGACGTCGACGAGCGCCGCCGCGGTCTTGAGGCTGATCAGATTCCGGGCCTCAGTAGAAGCCTTGTCCATCAATGCCCGCTCCTTCGAAAAGTGGGAAATACGTTGCAGTTCCACACTTTTCGCCGAAACTTCGGGCGTAAGCACCGCATAGGTGGACTTGTCCAGACGTCTCAGGTACCGTTGAAGAAGTCCCTAGACGTCCCTGAAATTGGAGGCGAAATGGCGAACGAACGCCTTCGCAATGCGATGCAGCAGGCTGGCCTCGACATCCCGGACGTCGCGGACAAGGTCGGCGTGGAGCCAAAGACCGTCGAACGGTGGATCACGAAGGGCCGCGTGCCCTACCCAAAGCACCGGCATGCCGTCGCCGCGCTGGTCGGAGAAACCGAGAACTACTTGTGGCCGGACGCTCTCGCGCCAGAACGGAAGGTCGAGGTTGCACAATCGGAAGTCCTGACGGTCTACCCACACCGCAGTGCAATTCCAAGTGACCTGTGGAAGCGGCTGCTGTCGAGCACGAGCGAACAACTCGACGTCCTCGTGCTCGCGGGCTTGTTCCTTGCCGAGGAGCCCGAATTCACACGAACCCTGCGCAAGAAGACACGCGACGGGCTGAAGGTTCGACTGCTGTTCGGTCGCCCGACCGCGGCGGAAGCCGACAAGCGGAGCGCCGAGGAACGCCTGGCGGCAGGCACCGTGCCCTCGCGTATCAACAACGCACTCGCACTGATCGAGCCGCTGGCCGAGATCGAGGGCGTCGAGCTTCGATACCACGACACGACGCTCTACAACTCGGTGTTCCGATTCGACAACGAGATGATCGTCAACATGCATGTCTACGGGCTGCCGGGCGCGCACGCCCCCGCGCTTCATCTGCGCCAGTTGCCCGCTGGCGACATGTTCGAGACGTATATGACCAGCTTCGAGCACGTATGGTCGAACGCGACCCCCGAAAGGTGATCGTTCATGGCCCGGATCGATTATTTCCACGACCCTGACGCACCCACGCCGAACAGCATCAAGGTCGCCGTTAGTGCATTTGTGCGCGATTCACAGGGCAGAATCCTGATGATCCACCGCACCGACAATGATCACTATTCGATCCCTGGGGGCGGGCTCGAAGCGGGCGAGACGGTCACACAGGCGCTCGTACGAGAGGTCAAAGAGGAAACCGGGATCGATGTGCAGGTGACCGACCTCATCGGAATATTCTCGAATCCGGAGCACGTCATCGCATACGACGATGGTGAAGTCCGTCAGGAGTTCTCGATCTGCTTTCGCGCCGACCCAATCGGAGGCGAACTCCGAACTAGTTCGGAGTCGAAGGAAGTCAGATGGGTTGCACCTAGCGATGTTTCGTCTCTGGACGTCCATCCATCGATCGCGCTTCGTATCGAGCGGGGCCTGACTCCTTCAGCGCGGCCGTATTACACGTGACAGACGACGAACAGCCGACTATTCACGCAACAGCTTCTCGGTACGGTCAACTGCTTCGATCAGCTCAGGCGTGGCCTCAGCCAACGACCTGGATACGACATGATCCGGGCCGTAGCGTTCGCGGACCTCGGCAATGCGACTGAGCACATCCGTCGTCTCACCGGTTGGGGTCGTCATGATATCCGCCCACCACAGCGCGTCGCGGAGTGCTGTCTGCTCATCCGGCCAGCTGATCTCGATATTGCGGTTGCGAGCCTCGACACAAGCACACGAATGGTTGGCGACGAGAGCGCACAATCGCTCCGGCGCGCCCTCACGCCGCAGGAACTCGGCGCCATCAACCGGGTGAAATCCGGTCCTACGGATCGACGGTGCGTAGCCAATGTCATGCAGCCACGCCGCAGCCAACAATAGGTCGCCGTCGTCAACCACATCGACGGCCTGCCGAGCAAGCCGAGCAACGCCTTGGACGTGCTGCCACCGCCGAGACATGCCGACGAGATTGTCCCGTGCCAGCTGCGCAGCCCACGCAACGAAGTCATCGGTCATACAGGCAACCGTATCGCCTTGCCGCATGACCTGCTGTTGCCCCCGACTGCGCCGTCCAGATGGCCCTACAGCTTGTCTCCCAGTCGCGCACGCCGATGCGCCGACTTCGCGCGACTGTCGGCCACCGCGGCACCGTATCGTGCGAGCATCTGACGCGACCGCCATCCGGCAAGCATCATGAGATCTTGCTCCTGTCCGCCGCTGTCGAGCCAGGTATGCGCGAAGAAGTGACGGAGCTGATGAGGATGCAGACGTTCGATGCCGGCCGCGTCGCATCGCCGCTCGAGCATCTGGCGGATACCGGAATCGGTCATCACTCCGCGGTAACCAAGCCAAAGAGCTGGATTGTCGTTCTTCGCGCCCGGATGCTTCGCACGCACTCGGAGGTATCTCCGCAGCGCCGTTCGGGTCTTGTCGCCGAACGGACACGACCGCGGTCGGCCGCCCTTGCCGATCACCAGCACTGTGTTCTCGTTGAAGTCGAGCGAGTCCACCTCGAGCGGCGCGAGTTCGCCGCACCGCATCCCGGTATCGGCGAACAACCGGATGATGGCGTTATCGCGGCGATCGGCGAAATCGGCACCATCGCACTCTGCGAGCAGAGCTTTCACCGCGTCCATACTCGGCACGGGCACCTGCTGGTCGGGGACCGCGGGCGGGCTCATCTTGCCGAACGGATTCGCGTCGATGATCTCTTCGGCCGCGAGGTATTTGAAGAACTGTTGCAGCGATCGGTACTGGCCGCGTGCGTACTCCGGCGACAGTGGCTCACCGGTGCGCCGATTGGGCCGCGTGAGCAGGTCTTCGATGTAGCCGCCTATGTGAGCGCGGGTGATGTCCGGCGCCGTTGTCGGCAGCTCGCGTTCCTGAAGGTAGTCGGCGAAGTACCGGATTCGGGTGAGGTAGCCGTCGATGGTCTGCTTGCTCCGGTTCTTGCGACGCAGCTCCGTCGCGAAGTCCTCCGCAAGCTCTCGGATGTCGTCTAGATCCAGCCCCATGTCCGGATTCTACCGGCAAAATACATTGCTGTCGGAGCACTGTTCTGGATCAACTCGGCTGTCGATTTCAACATTTCCGCAGATCAGAGGGCATTTGTGGGGCGGGCGGGGCTCGAACCCGCGACCAATGGATTATGAGTCCACGGCTCTAACCGACTGAGCTACCGCCCCGTGCCGCGGGGAACCGCGAGCGTTGGGGATGCTACCGGGTCCGGTGGGGTGCGGACCAGTCGGCTGGGGATGACCTAGGGTGAGTGGGTCGGAAACTTACTGGAGGGTCAGGTATGGCCGGTCTGTTCACGAAGGTGCTGAAGGCGCATCAGTGGGTGTACGAGAACAGCGGTGGGCTGGTGGGGCATCGGCTGCTGCTGGGGAATCCGACGCTGCTGCTGCGGACGGTGGGGCGCAAGTCGGGCGAGGAACGGACCTCGGCGCTGACGTACGCGCGCGACGGTGCGGACTATCTGGTGACGGCGTCCAACGGCGGATCGCCGCGGCCGCCGGGATGGCTGGCGAACGTGAAGGCCCGACCGGAGTGCGAAATCCAGGTCGGTCGGCGGAAACTGACGGTGCGGGCCCGGGCGACGCTGCCGGATGATCCCGAGTACGCGCGGCGGTGGGCGCTCGTCGACGAGGTGAACAAGGGTCGATACAGCGCCTATCAAAAGCTGACCAAGCGGCCCATCGCGGTCGTGGTGCTGACCCCGGCGTAGCAGGTCAGCCCTCGCGGTAGTCCTCGTCCCATTCGTCCTCGTAGTCCTCGGCGTCGTCATGGTCGTCCCATGGCTCGGCTTCCTTCGGCGGCCTGCTGGCGAACTGGACGACAGCTACCACGAAGCCGAGGACCACGATGACGATTGCGACGACGAGCACAGTTTCCACCCCGGCACCCTAGCGCCGTCGCGGGGGCAGCGCACTACGTCGATTGTCCAGTTCGCCGGTTTGTTCACACTGTTAACAAAGTGCGCCCGAGCGCCGCCCTCGACTCGATGGCGGCATGCGCCCGGTCGGCCTGATCGAGCGGGAAGGTCTGACCGATGACGACCTCGAGGCGGCCCGCGACGACCTCATCCTGAGCGCGCCGGGCGATCGCCTGCCAATCGATGTTCGCGCCGGTGATGTCGAACAGCCCGTAGACGCTGATGCCGCGCACCGCGGCGCTTTCCTGGTTCAGTACGGCGAATTGGCCTGCGGCGGCTCCGTATCCGAAAAAACGCCCGCCATCTGCGGCTACCGTGAGCGCAGCCTCGCCGAGCGCGCCGCCCGCCCCGTCGAATACCACGTGCGCACCCGCTCCCCCGGTCGCGGCGCGCGCCTTCTCCGCCCAGTCGGGCGCGGAGTAGTCGACCACCGCGCTCGCGCCGAGCCGCTCGGCGAGTTGCAGCTTGGCGGCGCCACGCGCGGCGGCGACGACGTGCGCGCCCGCCGCACGGGCGAGCTGGATCAGCAGTACACCGAGCCCACCGGCCGCGGCGGTGATCAGGACCCATTCCCCCGGCTGGACGGCGGCATGGTCGAACACCGCGAGCGCGGTTCGACCGTCGTGGGCCAGCGCGACCGCCTGCGTCGCGGTCAGCCCGTCCGGCAACGCGACCAGCGTATTCGCCTTGGCCAGCGCTTTCTCGGCATATCCGCCGATCGGCAGGCCCCCGCCGATGCCGCTGGCCGCGGTGGGCGTCGACACCCGCGTGCCGATCCAGGACGGATCGACGCCGGAACCGACCGACGCCACCACCCCGGCGACCGCGCCGCCGGGCACATAGGGCAGCTCGATCGCGAAGAAGTCGGTTCCCCAATCGCTACGCAACTTGGTGTCCAGGAACATCACATCAGCGGCGGCCACGTCGACGACCACCTCCCCCGGTCCGGCCACCGGATCCGGTAGCTCGCGCACCACGAGCACTTCCGGTCCACCGAACTCACCGGCTTGCACAGCCCGCATGTCACACACCCTTCGTCGTTCCTTGCCGTCTTCGGACGAAGATCAGCATGGAACCTGAAGTCATGTTGAGGTCAAATCGTGCGTCAGGAACCGCCGCCGCAGCTGGAACTGCTGCCACCACCACAACTGGAGCTGCTCCCACCGCCGCAGCTGGAACTGCTGCCGCCACCACAGCTGGAACTGCTCCCACCGCCGCAACCGCTTCCCCCGCCGCAACTGCTGCCGTGGTGATGATGGCCGTGGTGGTGCTGATGCCCGCCGCCACAGCCGCTCGGCTGGTCGGACCCGCCGATCAAACCGGCTCCGCCGGCCGCCCAGAACGGATCTGTGGAACCCCCCTCGTAATATCCGCCGCTTCGGGACCCGCCACGCCACGCACCATACGGCGGCGGCTGATAGCGGTTGCGCTGCGAACGGATGATGGCGACCACGGCGATGATCGGAGCCGCCACGAGAAGCAGCACCATCAACAGGATGATCAGAAAGATGAGTGCGCTCATGTCAGAACGGTAGCCGCACATCGGCGCGCACGTACAGTGAACTGTGGTGAACTTCAGGTTCCGTCGAAACCCGGTGCGCGAGGTCGACCTGGCGACCGTACGCGCCGCTGTCGACGCGCTGGAACTGCCCGAGGCCGTCTACAAGACCTGTCCTTGGCAGCCACGGGAATTGGTGGACAAGGGATTGCACCAGTGGCTGCTCTGCTGCGGCGTGGCCATGCGTGACGACCAGGTGATCGGCATGCCGTCACACGCGGTCGACGAGGCATGGCACGGATTCATTCTGTGCACCACGCGCTACGCCGATTTCTGCGCAAGGGCTTACGGCCGCTTCCTGCACCACTTCCCGGAAGGCGCGGGGCCGCCGAACCCCGCGCACGGATCCATGGACGAACAGCTCGGCCGCACCGTGGTCGCGTGGTCGTTCGTGGCGGCTCCCGGCGAGGAGTGCGTGCTGTGGAATCTGGACCGGCGGGTCGGTGTCGAGCACCCGTGGGGCATCGACGCCGATCGGGTCGTGGCCGTCGAGGCGGAGTTGGCCCGCACTCTCGCCTCCTGATCTCAGGTCAGCTTCACCCGCGCCGCCAGGAATCGGACGACGCCGGGCGCGAACCGGCCGAAGTGGTACTGCAAGTGGGCTTCCGGCGTCACCGGCACGATGCCGCGATCCCGCTGCACCGCGCGCACGATCCGCTCGGCCACCTTCTCCGGCCCGTATCGCCGCATCCGGTACAGGTTGTCGTAACGCTCCTGCTTGCGCTTCTCCTCCTCCGCGCTGACGCCGGAGAACCGAGTTCGCCGCACGATGTCGGTGTGCACGATGCCGGGGCAGATGGTGTGCACCGAGATGCCGCGACCGGCGACTTCCGCTCGCAAGCAGTCGGAGAACATGAACACCGCCGACTTGCTGGTGGCGTAGGCGCTGAACCCCTGCTGCGGACTGTAGGCCGCCATGCTCGACAGGTTCACGATGTGTCCACCGAGACCGCGCTCGGCCATGGCCGGACCGAACGAGCGGCAGCCGTTCACCACGCCGCCGAGGTTGATCCGCAGTACCCGGTCGAATTCCTCCGCCGACGTCTCGAAGAATCCACCGGCCTGACCGATCCCCGCGTTGTTGATCAGGATGTCCGGGACGCCGTGGGTCGCCAGCACCGCCTCGGCGTGCGCGCGCATCGCGCCTTCATCGGCGACGTCGAGCGGATAGGCGTGCGCCACACCGTGTTCGGCGGCGATCAGCTCGGCGGTCTCCTTCGCCGCCACCGGATCGATGTCGGAGACGACGATCTCCGCGCCGCGACGGGCCAAGGCGAGCGCGGTCGCACGCCCGATGCCGCTGCCACCGCCGGTGACGACCACCAGCTGATCGTCGAACGGCCGCACGGTCCGGCCCACCTCGGCGCGGCGCAGGGTCCGGGGCGCCGCCGAGCCGCCGAGCGTGTCGATCAGTTCGGTGGTCGCGGTGGCCAGCAACTCCGGGTGGGAGAACGGCATCCAGTGCCCGGCGGGGACGTCCCGCCGCCACAGTCGCTCGGTCCACTTGTGTTCGTCGTCGAATCCGGCTGGTCGCACGGCGACGTCGCGTCCGGCGACGATCAGCTGCACCGGCACCTCGGTGCGCCGCTCGCGTGGGGCGAGCATGCGCTGCACGATGTTCGCGCGGTAGATCAGCAGGCCGTCGACGATGTCGGCGCGAAAGGTGGGGCCGAGACGCACGTTCGACGGCGCGGTCTCGTTCATCAGCGCGACGACCCGCCGCCAGACGCGTTCGGTCCCCACCAGTCCGAGGGTGGCGCGCGGCAGCCCGGGGGTCATGAAGAAGAAGGTGTAAGCCGAGGACAGCAGTTGGGTGAACGGCTGCCACACGTTGCGCGGTGTCGGACGCGTCAGCCGGTCGCGGATCCATTTGCCGACGTGGTCCAGGTTCGGTCCCGAGACGGAGGTGAACGACGCGATCCGGGCCGCCGCGCCGGGCTCGCACACCGCTTCCCATACCTGCACCGAACCCCAGTCGTGGGCGAGCACATGTACGGGCCGACCGGGGCTGACCGCGTCGGCGACCGCGTAGAAGTCCGCGGCCAGCCGGTCGAGCCGGAAGTCGGCGGTGCGCCGGGTGCGGGTGGAGCGCCCGTGCCCGCGGGTGTCGTAGGCGACGACGTGGAACCGCCGAGCCAGTCGCGGCACGACGGCGTCCCACAGGTGATGGGTGTCGGGCCAACCATGCACCAGCACAACGGTTTCCGCGGCCGGGTCGCCGTATTCGTAGACCGCGAGGTCGAATTCACCGCTGCGCACGGTGCGTTCGACCGCGGGGAATTCGGCGATTTCGGTGGTGGTCATCAAGATTCTCCTTGGCCGACCGGCGGGTCGGATCACAGATCGAGCACGAGGCGGCCACCGTCGGCGCGCGAGACGCAGACGAGCATCGCGCCCGCCTCGCGCTCGGCGTCGGTGAGCACGCTGTCGCGATGGTCGGGTTCGCCGGCCAGTACCCGGACCTTGCAGGTGCGGCAGAATCCTTGCCTGCACGAGTACGGGCGGTCGGGCCGGGAAGCGAGGATGGCGTCGAGCGCGGTGCGGCCCGCGGCGACCTCGACGACCTGCCCCGTGGAAGCGAATTCGATCTCGAACGGCTTACCGTTCACGATCGGCGGTGGCGAGAACCGCTCGAAATGCAGTTCCACCTGGGGGATTTCCCGCACCGCATCGGCAATGACGGTGATCATCGGCACCGGACCGCAGCAATAGACGGCGGTGTCGGGTCCGACGCCGGGCAGCAGGGCGCCCGCATCGGGGAGACCGTGTTCGTCGTCGGTGCGGACCACGACGCGGTCGCCGAATCCCGCCAACTCGTCGAGGAAGGGCAAGGTATCCCGGCTGCGCCCCGTGTACACCATCGACCACTCGATACCCAGCCGGTGCGCCAACCCGACCATGGGCAGGATCGGCGTGACGCCGATGCCGCCCGCCACGAAATGCAAACGCACAGCCGGAGATCCGTGGCCGGGCACGGCGAACGGGAAGGCGTTGCGCGGACCGCGCACCACGATCGCCGAACCCACCGGGAGGCAGTCGTGCACCTCGACAGATCCACCGCCGCCGTCGGGGATCCGGCGCACCGCCACCCGGTAGGCGCGGACGTCCGCGGGGTCGCCGCACAGCGAGTACTGCCGCAAACGGCCGGAAGGCAGCTCGAGGTCGAGATGCGCGCCGGGACGCCAGGGCGGCAACGCGCGCCGATCCGGGGCGGCCAGCCGCAGGCTCACCACGTCTTGGTCGTGTGCCTCGATCCGCCGCTCGGTGACCACCAGCGCGAGCCGCCGATCGTCCGTCTTCGGACGCGGATCGCGCCGATTGATCAGAGCGGTCCAGCGCAGTCGGGCCGACGCCACCGCGTCGAGCACCCGCACGGTGCGGTCACGCTCGCGTCTGCCGAACAGGTCCGCGGGCAGTTGGGCGGGAACCGGCGACCTCACGAGGCCATCGCCCGCGCCGCCGGGGACTTGGCCAGATAGGCCACCGCCTGAGCGGTGGAGCCGACCGTCTCCGGGTCGTAGCCGGGCCTGAATGTGCTCAACGCACTCCACAGCAGCGAGGGGACGCCGGGCAACGCCCCGCGCCACATCGCACCGAAGACCCGCGCCAGCAGCCGCGGATAGCCGTGGTCGGGCAGGTCGCGGTCCTGGTGGACGAGGAACTTGGTGCCGCGCACCACCAACGTCAGGAAGATCGGGAACACCAGCAGCATGAGGGCCGCGCGCCGCACGTATCCGGCCCCGAAGTACACGGCCACGTCGTGCGCGACGTGCCGGTGCTCGACCTCCTCCGCCCCGTGCCAGCGGAAGAGGTCCGCCATGCGCGGGTCGGCGCCGAACCGCTCCAGATCCGCGTTGAGCACCCAGTCGCCGAGGTAGGCGAAGAAGTGCTCCAGGCACGCTATGAAGGCCAGCCGCTCCACCATCACCTGCCGTCCGGCGACGCCTTCGACATCTCTCGGCCCGAGCGTGCGGCGGAACAGATACTCGGCATGCCGCAGATAGGGCTCGGGATCGATGCCGTGCGCGGCGAGCACCTCGTGCAACACCTTGTCGTGCGTCTCGGCGTGCATCGATTCCTGACCGACGAACCCGAGCATCGCCTCCCGCAGCCGCTCGTCCCGCACGTACGGCAGCGCCTCGGCGTACGCGGCGCAGAACATGCGCTCCCCTTCGGGCAGCAGGAGATTCAGCGAGTTGATCAGATGCGAGGCGATGGGCTCGGCGGGCATCCAGCGCAGCGGCGTGTCCGACCAGTCGAAGCGCACGTTGCGGGCGTGCAGCGCCACGGCGCCCGGGTCGGTGTCGGGCCGCCGGCCGGCCCTGCGAAGTAGCTTCATCGATACTCCTCGATCCTCACGCGCCCGCGTCGCCGCGCGATTCCTACATATCTGTAGCAAGGATCATACACATATATAGAACTTCCGGTAACACACAAAAGCGTCACGTGCCGCTGTACGGTGACACCACCCGCGACAGTCGTCACACCTGCCGCTTCCGGCCCAAAATTAGAACGTGTTCTAGTAGGCTTTGGCTATGGAACGATTGACCGGATTGGATGCCAGCTTTCTCTACTTGGAAACCGGGACCCAGCATCTGCACGTCTGCGCGCTGCTGATCCTCGACCCGTCGTCGGGCGGCTACTCGTTCGACGGCTTCAAAGCCGAGCTGGCTCGGCGACTTCCCCTTATTCCGCAGATGCGCCGCCGCGTGTACGAGGTGCCGTTGAACCTCGACCATCCCGTGTGGGTGGAGGACGAGAATTTCGACCTCGACTACCACCTCCGCCGCATCGCGATCGCGGCGCCGGCCGGACGCCGCGAGCTGGCCGAACTCGTCGGGGACATCGCCAGCCGCCCCATGGATCGCGACCGCCCGTTGTGGGAGATGTCCGTGGTGGAGGGTCTCGATGACGGGAAGGTCGCGGTGATCTGCAAATACCACCACGCCGCCGTGGACGGCGTCACCGGAGCCGACCTGATGATGCACCTGTGCGATCTGGAGCCGGGCGCCGCCAAGGAGGTACCCGACAAGGAGTGGCGCCCCGAGCCGAAACCGAATGACTGGCAATTACTGGCCGAGGCGGTAGTGAAGTTCCCGACCCGAGCGGGCATCGTCGGGATGCTGCCGAAAACGGTCGGCGTAGTCGCCGGTTTCGCGCAGCGCCGTCGCCAGAACAAGACGGGCATGGCCATCCCGTTCTCCGCTCCACGCACGCCGTTCAATCTCGCCATCACCCCGCACCGCGCCGTCGCGTTCACCGAGACCGAACTCGACGCCGTCAAGGAGATCCGCTCCGCGTTCGGCGTCAAGGTGAACGACGTGGTGCTGACCGTCGTCGCCGGTGCGCTGCGCACCTATCTGGCCGGGCGCGACGAGTTGCCGGACCGCTCGCTCATCGCGTCCGTACCCGTGTCCGTGCACGAGTCGACCCGGCACAAGGCTGGGATCAACAAGGTGTCCACGCTGTTCGCGCGGCTGGGCACCGACCTCGCCGACCCGGTGGAACGCCTGCGCGAGGTGGCCGAGGCCAACCGGGGAGCCAAGGAAGAGCACGAGGTGATGGGCGCCGACTTCCTGCAGGACTGGTCCCAATACGCCCCGCCGAACACCTTCCGGCTCGCCGCACGGATGTACTCCTCGCTCAAGCTGGCGGAGAAGCACCCGGTGGTGCACAACTTGGTGGTGTCCAACGTGCCCGGTCCGCCGATGCCGCTGTACTTCCTCGGCATCCGGGTGGACGGGATGTACCCCTTCGGACCGGTGTTCCACGGCGCGGGCCTGACGGTGACCGTACTGTCGAACAACGACAAGCTGAACTTCGGCTTCATCGCCTGCAAGGAACTGGTGCCCGACATCGCCGCGCTGGCCGACGCCGTTCCCGGCGTGGTCGCCGAATTGCTCGCCGCGGCACGCACGTCGGGCTGAGCGCCGGGTCCCGGTCCGCCACCGCCGCCGGACGGGACCTGCCGATTCACATCTTCGCGGCGACGGCCGCACAGGCTTCGAGCAGCACCGGTACGAAACGATCGGCTTCCAGCACACAGGACGCGTGCCCGGCCGCGACCAGATGCTTGCTCGCCCCCGGAATCATCGTCGCCAACTCCCTCTGCCGATAGACGGGAATCGCGTGATCTCGGGTCGTGATCACCACCGCCGTCGGCATCGTCAACTCCGGCAACCACGCGGTCGCGTCGAAGCGCCCCACCGCGGCGAGCACCTGGGTGAGCGCCCACCCACTGGTGCTGCGGAACTCGCCGAGCGCCCAGCGATCCAACCGTCCCGGCGCCCACGTGATCTCGGGAAGCTCGGGCAGACGGCCCGCGAACTTCTCGGCGCGACGGTAGGAGTATTGCTCCACAGCGGCGGCGACAGCGCCGAACGTCCGGTGAAAAGCGTGCTCACGCCATTTCTCGCGGAACCGATAGGGCGTCGCGCACAGCACAAGCCCGCTCACTCGGTCCGGATGGCGATGTCCCGCCAGCAGGCTTACGATTCCGCCCAGGGAAAACCCTGCGCAGATGGCTCGGTCGATCTCCAACGCGTCGAGCACGGCCGCCACGTCGTCGGCGCAGTCCTCCAGGGTGAACCGCTCGGAGCGGATGCCGCGCCCGTGCCACCGCTGGTCGAACAGGATGACCCGGTACCGCCGGGCCAGTTCCGCCAGCGACGGGAACCAGGTGAGGTACGCGGTGCAGGCGGTGGCGTGCAGGAGCACCAGCGCGGGCGCGTGCTCGGGCCCCGGGATGTCGACCACGTAGGTCCGGCCTCGACCCGCCAGCTCGACCAGGCGGCCACCGGGCACCTCGGCGATGTCCGGCACCCGCAAACGTCCGCCGAACCGCGTCACGCTTCGGCCGGGGTTCGTCATAGCGCACCTCCCGAGTGGTCACACCTGGGTCATTTTAGAACACGTTTCACATGTGCGGCGCACGGGAATGGCGCCGACGGCCCGCTCACCGGGACACGTGGTCGATCACGCTGTCACCGGCGACCGCCTGGGCTACTGTCTCGGCACGCGTCGACATCAGGCGCATTTTCTGTAACGTGTTACAGGCAGATTCGAGAGACGGAGGTACCCCGGATGGGGCGGTTGACCGGCAAGGTGGCGTTGATCAGCGGCGGAGCGCGTGGCATGGGCGCGGCGCACGCCAAGGCCCTGGTCGCCGAGGACGCGCGCGTGGTGCTGGGCGACGTGCTCGACAACGAGGGCGCCGCGGTCGCCGCGGAACTCGGCGACAACGCCGCCTACGTCCACCTGGACGTGCGCGAGCCGGAAGACTGGCGCAAAGCCGTCGGCGCGGCGGTGGAGCGCTTCGGGTCGCTGAGTGTCCTGGTGAACAACGCGGGCATCGTGAACGGCAACCTGCTCGTCGCGTTCGAATTGGCCGAATGGCAACGGATCATCGACATCAACCTCACCGGCACATTCCTCGGGATGCAGGCCGCGACGCCCGCGATGATCGATGCCGGCGGCGGCTCGATCATCAACATCTCCTCCGTCGAAGGCATGCGCGGCAGCCCCGGCCTGCACGGCTACACGGCCACCAAGTTCGCCGTGCGCGGGCTCACCAAATCCACCGCGCTCGAGCTGGCGCAGTACAAGATCCGCGTGAATTCCGTGCACCCCGGCTTGATCCGTACACCGATGACCGAGAACATCCCGGAGGACTTCCTCCAGATCCCGCTCGGCCGCGGCGCCGACCCGTCGGAGGTCTCCGCCCTGGTGACGTTCCTGGCCAGCGACGAATCGTCGTACTCGACCGGCGCCGAGTTCGTGGTGGACGGCGGTCTCACCGTAGGCGTTCCGCACAAGAGCTTCTGAGTCACCCGCGGGTGGCCAGCAGAGCGAGCGGCGGAAGCGACACCAGCGCCACTGCCACGATCGCGTTGCTCCACTTGTAGGCCACCAGCAGCGCGGCGAACTCGCGCAGGAAGGCGCTCGGCAAGTAGTAGAAGGCGGTCTTGGCGCCCGTCACCTCGGCGTCGAGGTCGAGGCGGCGGGCCAGGATCGCCGTGCGCAACATGTGAAAGTTGCTCGTGACCAGCACCATGCGCGTAGTGGGACCGCGCTCGCCGAGCAGCCGTTTGGTGAAGAGCAGATTCTCCTCGGTCGTTCCCGACCGGTCTTCCAGCACGACGCGGTCTTCCGGCACGCCCCGGTCGATCAAGTAATCACCCATGGCCGAGGCCTCGGAGACCTCCTCGTCGTCTCCCCTACCGCCACTGGCGATCAGCAGTGGGGCGCGCCCCGCACCGGCTTCGTCACGGTAGACCTCGATCGCCCGATCCAGGCGCGCGGCCAGCAGCGGCGGCACCGCACCGTCGACCAGCCCGGCGCCGTGCACGACGATCGCGTCCATCCCGGGACGGTAGGGCAACAGTCCGTAGCACAGGGAATACAACAGGAACGCCGCGAACAGAAATCCGACGTAGCTGATCGTCATCGTCAGCGACGCCAGCAGCACTACCAGCCAGATGTTTTCGGTCAGCAGTGCCAGGACGAGCACCACGTACGGCGTCAACAGGGCGATACCGAGTCCGAGCGGCAACAGATTCGGAAGACGCCAACCCTCACGGCGCACCAACTGCGCGCCGTTGGCGATCGACAACCCGGCCAGCACCAGCACCAGCAGCGGTGACAGCAGCACCACCAGCGGCGCGAGCACCACCGTGCGATCGCCCTCGATGATCCGGCCGACCACCCACGCGCCGACGAACCCCAGCCCCAGAAGCAGGAACACCCCGTGGCCCAGACGCCTGCGGTCCCTGCCGAATCGCACCGCGAACACACCGAGCAGGACCACGCCGACGACCAGCAAAAGCACCGGGTCACGGTAGCCGACGGGCGCGCGGCGCGCCCCTCCGTCGACGAGCGGCGCGGCGACCTGGGCTTTTTCCCGATCGTCCCCTACAGTGTGCAGGTCCGGGCATCGGTCGCAAGCGACCGGTGTCCGGCTGCATTCGGCTTCAGCACACCAGCGTTACTGAACAGCACGTTGTGATGAAGGGGAGTCGACGAAAACCATGCTTCGATTATTCATCGCCACCGCAGCGGCCGCCCTCTGCGGGATCACACCGCAGGCCGCGGCGCAACCGATCTACCCCGCACCGGATCCGGATCCGTTCTACGCCGCTCCGGCCGGACTGGACCACGCCGCGCCGGGTGACGTCCTCGCCGTCCGCCCGATGCCCGCACTACCGATGTTTCCCGGCTCGACGGTCACGATGATCAAATTCCGCTCCACCAACTCCACGGGCGAGCCGATCGCGGCCACCACCACCGTGCTGACGCCGCAGAATCCCACCCCCGGTCGGCCACTGCTGTCCTATCAGCACATCATCAACGCACTCGGCACCCAGTGCACGGTGTCGCGCGTGCTCTACACCAGCGACCCCAACCTGTCGATCCGCGAAGCGCCCGCGCTCAATGCTCTCTTGCTGCGCGGCTGGTCGGTCGCTCTCCCCGACCACCTCGGACCCACCAGTGCCTACGGCGCCGCCAAACTCGGCGGCATGATCACGCTGGACGGCATCCGCGCCGCGCGGCGGGTCGCCGAACTCGGATTGGCGGACAGCCCGGTCGGCCTGCTCGGGTATTCCGGTGGAGGCATGGCGAGCGCGTGGGCGGCCGCGCTGGCGCCGAGCTACGCGCCGGAACTGCCGCTCGTCGGGGTCGCCGCGGGCGGGGTGCCGATGAATCTGGTCAAGATGATCGAGGGACTCGGCTACGCGCCGCACGCGGTGTTCGGTCTCGCTTTCGCCGCCGCCCTCGGGCTGGAGCGTGAGTACCCGACGCGGCTGCCGGTGAGCGATCAGCTGAATTCGCTCGGGTTGTCGGTCCGCAATCGGATCGCCAACAGTTGCACCAACGACATCCTGCTGGTCGGCGCAGGCCGCGGCATCGTGGACGTCGCGGCCTCGAACTCGCTGGCCGACGACAAGCGCGCACGCGAGGTGCTCGAGGAGAACAGCCTGGAACTCTACGAAGACATCCCGGCCACGCCGAGCTACCAATGGCGTGCGGAGCAGGACACTCTCATTCCGGTGGATTCGGTCGACGCTACGGTGCGGCGGTATTGCGCCGCGGGTGCGCGAGTGCAATACGAGAAATTCCCGAGCCCGGACCATCTGTCCGCCGCGGTGCTCGGCATACCGTCCGCGCTCAATTGGCTGGAAGCGCGCTTCAAAGGCGTTCCCGCGCCGAGTAATTGCTGAGATCGGCCCGGCGGTAGTTCACCGCCGGGCCGGTGACGGGCCGTTCCGCCAAACGGCCACATCGAATCTCGCGGAAGCTAGGCGTCCTTGCCGCTCTCGTACGCGCTCTGCCGGGCCTCATCGAGATCCGCTTCCGCACGGGCCTTCTCGGCCTCGGCTTCCTTCTGCGCCGCCTCGCGCTGCGATTCGGCCTTGTCCTGCTGTGCGCGACCCTCTTTCTTCAGGTCCTCGTCACCGGTGACGACGCCAGCGGCTTCCTTCGCCTTCCCCTTGGCGTCCTCGACGACACCTTCGACAGCTTCCAGGGGTCCGCTCCGATGCTCGGGCATCACATACCTCCCATATTCCTTGTCGGCTGACATGGGTCGCATACCCGTGTCCGGCGGAGCCAATCACCTTGTGAGCGCCGCCACGGGCCGCCATTACTTGTGTCCGCGACCGCGACGCGAATAGCCGTACGAACCGCTGCCCGGAGCCCGCGAATTCCCGCGCGTGCGCCGCCGAATCGAATCGCGCACGCTCGCCACCATTCTTCCGGCATGCGTCAGCGCGGAGGTCAGTACCCGGAACGCGGCTCGAAACCGGGGTCGGGAAGGGAGGGCGGCTCCGCGGGCTGCTGCGGCGCGGGTCTGGGCTGCGGCGCGGCGGGCTGCGGCTGTGGGACGCGCACGCCGGCAGGGGGCTCGGCCAAGGGTTCCGGCACGTCGGGTTCCGGCAGAGCCGCCCCCGAAACAGGAGTCTCCGGAGGCGCCGAAGCGATCGGCTCCGGAGCGATCGGCGACACCGGCGCGGGCGCCGCGGCGGAAGTCGGACTCGTGGCCGACGTCGACGCTGCCGGTGCGGCGGGCGCCGACTCCGACGGCTGCGCGCATCCGCCGATCGCGAGCGCGACGATGCCCAACACGAGCGGCAACCGACGGGATTCGGATCGGAGAGTAGGCACGAGGCAACGCTAGTGCCGGCACGGCGCCCACGGCAGTCGGCCGTTCGACCGACAGCGGCGGGCGGCGGCCCGACGCGATACTGGAACCTCCTGTGCCGTCGAAAGATTGGGTGTGCGATGAGATCCGTCCGAGGTAGGTCGATGGCCACCGCGGCGCTAGTAGCGATCTCGTTGCTCGCCCTGCCCTCTTGCACGACCGCCACGGCCGATCCGGCCGGCGCCGCGACGCTGGTCGTCCTCGGCGACTCGTTCACCGCCACCGCGCCTGTCCTCGGCCATGCCGACGACGGGTGCGCTCGGTCACCGAACTCTTGGCCGAACAAACTCGCCATATCGACAAGGCTCTCCGGCACCGCCGGATTCGTAGACGTGTCCTGCAACGGCGGCACGATCGACACCGGGAACGGCTGGACGCTCGTGCATCAGACGCGAAAGGCCCACGCGCAGGGCGCGTTCGGACCCGATACACGTGCCGTCCTGATCCAAGCAGGCCTGAACGACATCTGGGGTGCGTCGACCGGGACCGCGTTTCCCTCGACCGACTGCCTTCTCGACATCGTCGAGGGGTGCGGGCTCGACGCGGCGGAGCGGAACCGGCTGCCCGATTACCGCGCGGTGACCGGCGCGACCTACGCGGACCGCGTACGCGAGGTCGTCACGTTCGTGCGTTACTACGCCCCGAACGCGCGGGTGGCGCTCGTCGGATACCCGGAGATTTTCCCCCCGGGGCAGCCCGCGGCATGCATGGATCTCGCCGTGGTCGGACGGGTCGTCCAGCCGCGCGCGGAAGGCTACATCACTTATCTCGATCGCCTGCAGGACGCGCAACGTGCCGCCGCGGAGCTGCTCGGCATCGAGTTCGTCGACGTGCGCGCGATCACCGCGGGGCACGCCAGTTGCTCGGAGGAACCGTGGATCAGCGGGCTCGCCGGCGCGGACTCGCCATTCGACGGCGCCCCGGTGCATCCCAACGCGCAGGGCAACGGTGCCGTCGCCGTGCAGGTGCGCCAGCGGTTCGGGCTCTGAGCGCGACGCACGGCCCGCCCATGCCGTCCGACTACCGCCCGGCCGTTGAGCTGCCCGCGCTCACCGGTGCGAGGTGGTGGGCGGCTTTCGCCGTCTTCGTCCTGCACGCCTTGGTCTTCATCCCGGCCTATCCGTTCCAGAAGTCGGAGCTGTTCCGCACCATTCACACTTTTGCTCCGATGCAGCAGGGCGCTGCGGGGGTGACCTTCTTCTTCGTACTGTCCGGCTTCGTCATCTACTGGTCGTTTCGCAAAGGTATGCCGGTGCGGTTGTTCTATCGCCGCCGAATTCTGAAGATCTACCCGACCCATCTGGTCGCCGCGCTGGTGTTCGTCGTCGCGGCAGGCGTCCCGCTCGGCCGTGCGGTGGTGTGGGCGCCGAACGTTCTGCTCGTGCACACCTGGGTGCGCAAGTGGACCACGCTGGGCGGGCTCAACGTCCCGTCCTGGTCGCTGTGCGCGGAGTTGCTGTTCTACTTCAGCTTTCCCCTGACCTACCCGATGGTCGCGCGTATTCCGCGACGCGGGCTGTGGTGGGCGGTGGCGGCGCTGCTGGTCGCGATCCTGGCGCTGCACACCGGTTTCTACCTGTGGGCTGACGGCCCCAAGGGCATCGCCAACACCTTCGCGCCAAGGCTGCTGCGCGGCGATGTGTCGCCCGAGTTCGAAATTCACGCCTCACCACAATGGTTCGCGCAGCGCGATATTGCGATCCCGACGTCCTATTGGCTCAGTTACCTTTTCCCGGCGTCACGACTGCCGGAGTTCTACCTCGGAGTCATCGCCGCCCGTCTCGTCGCCGAAGGGCTCTGGCGCAATACGCGGCTGACCACACCGCTGACAGCGCTGGTCCTCGTCTATGGCGCCACCTGGTTCGTCCCGGTGAACTACAAGATGTCCGCCCTGCTGGTGGCGCCGATGACGGCGGTGATAGCCACCTCGGCCGCCCGGGACCTGGCGGGAATCTCCGGCCTCGATGCCACACGGCCGCTGGTCTGGCTCGGTGACATCTCCTACGCGTTCTACATGATCCAGTTCCCGGTCATGGTGATCGTCACCCGGCTGTTCATCGGCGGGCACCGGTACTCGATCGGCGGCTGGGCGTTGTGGGCGACAGTCGTACTGGTCATATCGATCCTCGCCGCGGCGGCCATCTACCACGGTGTGGACCGGCCCATCATGCGACGCTTCGCCGGACGCCCACCTGGTGACCGGCCACGTCGGGCGGCCACCGCCGCGGATCAGCCGCCGATCAGCGTGCGCGCGAAACCGTAGGCGATCTCGTTCGCGGGCCTCCCGCCCGCGGGCCCGTCGCGCAGCGTGCACAACACGATGACGGTGATATCGGTGACCGGGTCATAGCCCATGAACGTCTGGAACCCGGGGATAGCCCCGTCGTGGCCGAGCAGCGGCCCGAACGACTCGAGTCCGAGACCGTAGTGGATGCCCGCCGGATCGCTCCGGCTCAACGGAGCCGCGCTGTCGAGGCGCTGCGCCTGGAGCGAGGGGCCGAGCAGGCGGTCGCCGCCGATCAGCTCGCGCACGTAGGCAGCCAGATCCGCCGCGGTCGAGATCGCCGCGCCCGCGGCCCCGATCCACGAGGGATCCAGGTTCGTCACGTCGGTCGGCAGTAGTGATCCAGCGCGAGCCGCGGCGAGCTGGTCGTCGGGCAACCGCGGTGACGTGAGCGCGGACTCGTTGGTGCCGTACAGGTATCCGTGCGGGGACGGCATCGGCAGGGACGCGTCGCCGGGAGCTGGGAACGACGTGTTCGTCAGGCCGAGCGGAACGAAGATCCGATTCGTCAGCAGCGAGCGGATGTCCTCACCGGTGATCTGCTCGAGCACCGAGGCCAACAGGATCGTGTTGGTATTCGAATAGCGGAACTCGGCATCGGGGGCGAAATACGGCGGCGACGAGAACCCCAGCCGCAGCAGCTCTTCCGGCTCCCACGTGCGCCCCGGGTCGTCGTCCATCGCTCGGGCGAGCTGAGGTGCTTCGTTATAGCTGAACAACCCGCTGCGCATGTTCAGCAGCTCGGCGATCGTGATGCCTGCGCCGTTCGGAACGCCGCGCCGGTACTTCGACACCGGATCATCGAGGGCCAGTCTGCCCTCCCCGACCAGCTGCAGCGCGACCGTGCCGACCATCGTCTTGGTGGTGGAACCCACGCGGAAGAAGTCGTCGACGGTCACCGGATCGCTCCGCCCGACCGTTCGCGTGCCGAAAGCCTGTCGCCACACGATGTCCCGCGTCCGCACGTAGACCACCGCGCCCGGAACAAGGTGCGCGTCGAGCACTGCGTGCACGATCGGCTCCAGCGTGTGACCGAGAGCGGTGGAATCCCCGGCGCTCACCGGGTCGTCACGCGCCCCTGGCTCGGACCCGCCGCCCACGACCACGACGGTCGCGTATGCGACGACGACTGCCACAATGAGCCGCGGCCATCGTCTTCTTCCATGGCGGAAGCTGTGCGTCGCCATCAGTCACCGATCACGGACACTGTGCCGTCGCTGAAGTTCGTGACGTAGACGGTCCGGTTGCCCAGGTCGACGACGACACCGTGCGGGCGGCTCCCGACTCGAATCGAGCTGTCGGGCTTGCCGGTCCGGGTGTCGATCAGAGAAACAGCACTGGCAGTACGCACATCGTCGAGGCCATGGTTGGTCACATACACCGTCTTCCGCGGCCCGTCCACCGCCACACCGACCGGTCCGAGCCCGACGCGCAACGTCGCGGTGACCGCGCGGGTTCGAATGTCGATCACCGATACGGTGCCGTCGGCATGATTGGTGACGTACGCGGTGCGCGTGTCGGAGTCGACCGCCACGCCCCAAGGTTGATTCCCGACATTGATCGTGGCGGCTACGACCGGCAGGGCGGGATCGATCACCGACACCGTGTGGTCGACGGCGCCGGGCGGACCGGCGTTGGCGACGAAGACGCTGTGCGAACTCGGGTCGACGGCCACGCCGTACGGATGGCTACCGACCCGGATCGTCGCGGTGACCACCCTGGATCGGGTGTCGATCACCGACACCGTATCGGCCTCGAAATTCGTGACGAAAGCGGTGTGGGAGGCGGAGTCGACGGCGATGCCGTACGGCCCCGCGCCCACGGGGATACTTCCCACAAAAGACCCATTGCGCGTGTTGATCAGTGACACGGAAGCGCTTCCGGCATTCGTGACATAGGCGAGCCCCGCCGCCGAATCTATGGCGACCGCTGCCGGCTTCACCATTCCCGGTGCCGTAACCACCCCGGTGACATTCGTCTTCGTGTCGATCACCGAGACCGAATTGCCCGCGCTGTTGGTGACGAACAAGTTCGCGCTGATCGGATCGATCGCGACGCCCCAGGGTTGCGCGCCTACGGCGATCGTGGCGGTCACCGAGGTCGGTCCGGTCGCCACGGCCGCCGCGCGGTTGCCCGCGGCGCTCGGACCGTTGTCGCCGGACATCTTGCCGGCCAGCAAGCCGACGACAACAAGGAGAGCGAGCGCGGAGATCACCTTTACCCGAGTCGAAATCCGAGGCGCCCACGGGCGGCGGCGAGCGGGCGGCGGCATGATGACCGGTGGTGCCGGTGTGACGATGGCGGGCGCCGCCGTTCCGCGCGGCGGTGTGGTCCGTGGCGGAGGCGACGGCGCGCGGGTGGCGGCGTGCGCCGCGGCTTGGGTCAGCACGGGCAACCAGTCCCCCGGCCGGGGCCGCTGCGCCGGTACGGGCGACAGGGCCGTGCCGACAAGTCCCCGCACCGGAGCGGGCACGGCGGCGGGCAGCCGGTTCGGATCGCGGGTGCTCTGGTCTCCGGCCAGCAGCCGCAGCGCGAGCAACCCGAACTTGTAGGCATCCGATCGCGCGGTCGCCAGTTCCTCTCCGGGATTGACCACCTCGACGTCCCAGTCCGGAGTCTCGACTTGCGCCGACACCGACCGGGACCGCAGCCGCATGGCATCGCAGTCGATGAAGTACACCTTCCGCTCCGGCTGTAACGAGAACAGCAGGTTCTTCGGTGACAGGTCGCCGACCGCGATGTCGTGGCGGTGCAGAATCGTCAGCGCTTCGGCGGCATCGGCCAGCAGCTCGTAGCGGTGCCGGTCGGTCAGCGGAATGCCGCGCCGCGCCAGGAAACTGTCACCGTTGAGCAGATGCTGGAACTCCGCGGTCTTCGACTGCACAGCCGAGGACATGGTCATCTTGATGAAGAACTCGTCCGGAATCGCGGGCATCACGAACCCGGTCACCTGGGCGGAGTTGTCCGCCTCGACCAGCCTGCACGGCCACGCGACCCGGGAGAGCAGGTCCATGCCCTCCGCGAAGGGCAGCGATTCGAGGTAGGCGGGCATCTCCTCCAACACGTCGACCGCCACATTCGCCAGCACGACGGGTTTGTATTCCTTGTACACCACCGCTTTCGCGTATCGCATGCGCGCGCTCGGCGCGCTGAAGACCACCCCTTGACCACCGGCCGCCAGCTTGGTCAACGGGCCGAGCTGACCCACCTTCACTCGCTGCTGCGTCACTGCCGATCCCGTCAGTTCACCCTCGGCCAGATGGCCACCAATGTCCGGTCGTCGTCGAATGTCTCTCGCGAGAAATCCAGGGTGTGCGCGAATTCGAGGTGCGACGGCACCCGACCGGCGAGCACCGAGGCGAACAACGCCCCGACCTCGCCGTCGCCGCCGCCGAGCGGATCGCCGAATCCGTCGGTGCCGACCAGCAACACCTGGCCCGGCTCGACGGTCACCGAGATGGGCTCGACTTCGTTCGGAACTCTCGGCAACCCGCTCACCGCGGAGGAGGTCAACCCGGAGTCCGACGACTGCTTGCCGCCGAGTACCGGGACGAAACGCTCGTCCGACAGCAACCAGGCACCGGAGTCGCCGACACCGGCCAGCACCGCGGACAACGCGCCGTCGGCGTCGCTTTCACACACCACACACGTCAGCGTCGTCGCCAGCACCTGCTCGGCCTGCTCGGCATCGGCCCGCGCCAGCGACAGCACAGCGGCGGCGCGCTCGGTCAGCATCCACGCGGTGTTCTGGAACAGCGATTGCCATCCGATGTCGCCGAGCGCCTCCACCGGCTGCTCTTCCAGCCACTGGGTGGCGTAGCGCACGGCGGTGGTCGAGCCGATGTGCGAATACCGCGCCGCGGACACTCCGTCGGCCACCGCGACGATCAGTCGATCACGATCCGGCGCCGCGGTGACCGCGAAATCGTCCTGACGCGGTGCGCCGTTGTATCGGTGCAGGTAACCACGCACCGATGCCGCGCGAACGGTGAACGGTCCGCGCGACCATCCGTCGATCATGGTGTCCGCGCGGTACGGATTCCTGCCGTACTCGGTGCCGATGGCTTTCGCCTCGAACGCTGGTGTGGGGGCGCCGACGACGATCGGCTCGCTCGCCGGGCGGCGCGGAAGGGTGGGTCCGATCGCCTCGGCCGCCGGTTCCGGGTTCACGATGACAGCCGGATCCGCGGGCCCCGGATCATCCGGCAAGCGCTTGCCCCGCTTGCTCAGGAAGCCCATCACACCGTGTCCACGGCGAGCGAGACGAAATTATCGGGTTTCTCCACTTGCAGCGTCGCCTGTCCCGTCGCCAACGCCTGGCCCGAATTGATCACCGACTGCGTCAGCGCCGTGATGAATTTCGAGATAGCGACGCCGGTGTCGGTGCCGGCCGCGGTGATGAACGCGTACTGCGGGTTGGTCGCCACCCGCCGGATCACATTGGCGTCGGCCTGGCCGATGCCGAACGCGAGAATGTTCGGCCGGGCCGCGAACCTCGTCAGCCGCGCGTGCTCGGCCTCCCAGCCCTCGCCAGGATTCGGCGCACCGTCGGTGAGGAAGAACACGGCGGGTCGATTGACCAGGTAGCCGGCGGACTTCAGCGCGGCGATGTCGCGCGGTATCCGGTTGGTCAATTCGGCGAACGCCGCCGCGAACGACGTCGAACCGCGCGCCCGCAGTTCCGGCATGGCTTCCAGATTCCGCAGATCGGTCGGTTCCAGATAACAGACCGCGGTATCGGAGAACCCCAGCACACAGAAACGCACCTTCGCCGCGGCCATGGATTCGCCCTGCAAGGTGTCGAGCAAGCTGGACAGGCCCGCGTTGAGATCCGCCACATCGTCGACCATCGAATACGATTCGTCCGCGACGAAATATACCGGAAGAATTGTCGCCTTCGGTTCACTCATCAGGTGCCACTCCCTTTCACCCCGCCACCCGGGCGTGCCAATATTACCGGGGCAGGCGGTAATTCACTGTCGACCGTTCGACCGACAAATCCGTGTGCGCACCAACGGTTTTCCTCCGCGCCACCCGAATCACCGGCGTCAGCGCATTTCCACTCCGCGATATCCACGCCGCCGTTTCCCGACCGTCCGCCGAGGCCGTGGTCACAGGTCGTCGATGCCGATCAGCGCGTCCTGCAATGCGCGGGCCACGAGCGCGGCTTTCGTCGGCGCGGGCCTGCCGACCGCGGCGTACTTGTCCCTGATCCGGGCCAGGTGGGTGTTCACCGTGCCCAGCGAGATGTACAGCCGCCGAGCGACTTCCACCTTCGAGTCCGACGCTATCCACGCCAGTAGTACCTCGATCTCCCTGCTGCTCAGCGCCGGACGCTCCCGCGACGCCGATGCCGGGGGCAGCGGATCGTTGTGATCGAACGTGACACTCATGAACTGTTTCCTTTACAAGAATTCATCGCACGCATCTACCGTCGACCGAACAGATCACGCACACATACCCGCACGAGGGCAACGGTGGCGACGAAGAGCGCGAGAAAGGTCAACGCACGCGAAAGATCGCCGGAGTTCCCGGATTCGGCCGTGTACGCGGACTGGCCGTAGACGAAGAAACCCACGTCGAGTAACAGCAATCCCGCGAGCACGTACCACGTCCAGACGCGGCGGCGTGGGCCGTGGTGAATATTGATGTTCTGCCGACCGCCGTTGTTGGCGTAGATGCTGCTGCCGTTGCTGGCCTGATTGATCTGATTGTTCGTGTTGGGATTGTTGTTCGGTCCAGGCGAAGGGTGCATCGTCATCTCCTGTGATGGCCGCCCAGCCAGATGTTCTGGGTTCCGTTCTGATTGGCGTGTACGACACTGCCGTCCTTCGCCACGTTGATCTGACTGTTCTGCGGGCCCGGCCGCGCCGCGCGATCCGGCCCGTCCGGCCGGATGTCGGCCCCCGGAGCAAGGTGCCGGAGCAGACCCCGGACGTCTTCCTCGACCGTTCGGTACCGAATACGCCAGTATTGCGATTGCGATAGCGCGCGGATATCCGCGGGAAGCTGGTCCGGACTCGGCAACGACGTGTCGTCCAGCAGAACGGGGACGACCGGTATCCCGCGCGCGAACGCGGTGACGAGTTCCGTACGAACCCAGTCGCGATCGTCATCGATGCGACGGAGTCCGCGTTCGTCACGCGCGTCGAGCCAATACGAGCCGATCACCGACACCATCGTGTCGCATTCCTCGAGCGCACGGCGGATCCTGCGCGCGTACAACCTACCCAGGGCCAACGAATCCACATCCCGGAAGACACGCGCCCTGCCGAGGTGTCGTGCCATCTGCTTCGATATCTCGTTGACCGCGTAGACGCTGTCAACGATGCGGTAGTTCAGAAATATTTCCATCAGTTGACCCAATTCTCGAGGACGATTTATCGAGCGCAGTGCTGCGCGATTGCGAAAAATAGATGCCGCGGATGACGGAGCGATTGGATGAACCGACCAGTTCGTTGCACCCCCGAGTAACATCCTCCGGATGCCTCACGGTCGCGAATCTCGTCCTCGAGCGAAACACCACGGTTTTCAGAGAACAGTCTGCACTCGGACCGAGCTCTGAGCGACTCGAACAGCAAACGTTCGGTCATATATCCGACCGCGTGCATACCCTGACCGCCGGATCTAAAGGTTCTGGTCGGTTTATTTCCCCATTGTGGTCGACTCGCCCTCCCGGCCGGCGCGAAATGTGCTCGGTGATCGCATAAGTCGAGCGCCGTGCCGATTCACCGTAGGTCGGCACAGTCCTACCACCGTGGCCGCAACACATCGAAGCGGCGTTCTCGTCCTCATCATTTGCCCCCGCGGCGTTTTCCTACCTCCAGGCCGCGAACTGCGGCTCACTCTTCAGCATTCAGCGAGCAGACGGCCGGCGACAGTGGTTGTCCGTTGCCGTTCGCAGCGGCAACGGACAACCGATCACTCAACGCTTGGCAAGGACCGACATCAGCGCCGGTTGGATGTCGAGCAGCGCGGCATGTCGGCGGTAACGGCCCACCGTACGGGCGAAATCGAGGAGATCCGCGCGGATTGTCACCGAGTCCACCGCGTTGATGACGTCGAGCAACGGCGCGATCAACGCGCACGCTCGGTCCAGGTCGCCGAGCGCGGCGTACACCAACGCCCGCCGGGTGCCGAACCGCGCCCGGTCACGGTCGGACTGCTCCGGATTCCGCGACAGCGCTCGGTCGAACAGTACGGCGGCGTCCTCGAGGTTGCCCAGATCGTAGTGACACCAGGCCTCGATGAGGACAGAGCGCTCGTGCAGGGCCGAGGGACCCAGCTCGTTCTCCCCGGTGCGGTGTGCGGCGTCGTAAAGGTTTGCGGCTTCGTCCAGCGCTCGCATGGAATTCGAGTGGTCCAAGCCGATGGCATAGCCCTGTGCCGCCCCCAGCGCGGCCAGCCAGCGGATCCGGGGATGGACAGCGTGGTCGGCGAGCACTTGCTCGGTGAGATCGGTCGTCTCGGCGGAATCGCCGCGGTACAGACTCAGCACCGCCCTGCGGACGAGCGCGTAGCTGACCATGTGCTCGTCGCTGACGGCGGAAGCGTGCTCGACCGCCCGCGTCGTCCACCACAGCGCGCCGCGCTCGTCGCCGCATTCCTGGGCCATCCAGCCGGCGAATTCCGCGGTACGGGCGGCGTGCAGCAGAAGTTGCCTGCGTAGCTCGCCGGCACTGCGCAGAGCGGACGCGGACGCGGCATGTTCGTGTATCACCGCCATGGGGAAAACGAGGCTGGGACTGCTGGTCCGGCCGAGGCGTTTGATCTCCTCGAACAGCGCGCTCAAGCCGGGTAGCGAGGCGGCGGAGCTGGTGGCTATCGCGGGGAACGCGGTCACCGGCGGCACGCCGAAGTCCCCGATCCGGAACACACCGGACCCGTCCGCGTGCCATCGAACGTTCCACTCGGCATCCGAGTAGCCGCCGACGTCGATATCGAGATCCAGGTCCGGCTGTGCCGCCGAGGGCGCCAGCACCAGCAGGTCGCCTCCCGCGGAGAGGACCGCGTCGCAGGCACGCGCCAGCGCCGAGGACGGCGACTTCTGCCCGTTCTCGACCCTGCTCAGATGACTCCTGCTGTAGTGCACGAGTTCGGCGAGTTTGCCCAGGGCCAGCCCCTGTTCGAGTCGACGCTTGCGCAGTGCTCGACCGAATTCAGCACTTGCCATAAGTATTACCTCGGAATCCGTTGCCAGCCGGAAGTTCTCGCGCGCGACGAATTCTCCGGCGAACCTGCAACCGCCCCTATGATCCAGGGCCGACCGAACACCCACACCCCTTGTCGCTGCGAGTGTACCCCCGCGACTCCGTACCGTCAGCGAATCCAACCGCTGGGCGGGCGGCTGCGCCGCCGCCGTGCCGTACTCTGGCGATTCGGCGCCGAGTCACGCCGAATCAGCCTATGCCAGCCGGGAATTGGGGACAGGATGGATACGGATCACCGCATCAAGCACCTCGAGATGTTGCAGTCGATCATCGCGCGATTGAGCCAGCAGTCGTTCACGGTGCGCGGATGGTCGGTGACCCTCGTCTCCGTGATATTCGCGCTTCTCACCACACAGGCCAGACAAGGATCGGGCCTGATATTGCTGGCGCTGGCGCCGGCCTGGATCTTCTGGGGTCTCGACGGTTACTACCTGAGCCTGGAACGCCGTTACCGGGAACTGTTCGCATCCGCCGCGCGGCAACTACGGGAGCCGCTGGCATCCGGGCCGCTCCCGTTCGACATGATTCCCGATTCCAACCGACCCGCACGCGATTTCGCGCGCGCGATCGTCACTCCGAGCGTGGCCGCGATTCCCGTGGTCTTGACCGCGCTGATCATCGGCTACCGGGTAGTCGCGGTCGTCGGCGGTTGAGCGGCGTCGTCCGGACATTCCGCGCCCAGCGCCGATGTAGGAGCGTACGGCGAAGCCCCTGGCGCTGGATGCGTCCAGGGGCTTCCGTATCGAAGCGGTTCAGCGCTTGGTCAGTTCGGGAGCCATGGCCTCTGATCCCTCGACGGACTCCGCCGGGGCTGCCTCTTCGTGCGCGGCGGCCCGGTTCGGCAGCAGCACCGCCATGACGATCACGATCAGCGCCAACGCCGCCGAGACCAGGAAGGCCAGGCGCATACCGTCGAGATGCGCGGCCACGAGGTCGCTTCCCTCGGCGGCGAGCGACGTGGCACGCGCCGACATCACCGTCACCACGAGAGCGGTGCCGAACGCCGCGGCAACCTGCTGCAAGGTGCCGAGCATGGAGCTGCCGTGCGAGTACAGATGCTGCGGCAGCGCACCGAGACCCAGGGTGAACACCGGGGTGAACGCCGCCGCCAGCGACACCATCAGCAGGATGTGCAGGGCCAGCAGCTGCCAGTACGGCATGGTCATCGAGATCTGAGTGAACCCGGCCAGCGCTATGGCGATTCCGATCGCCCCCGGGATCACCAGCAAGCGACCGCCGAACCGGTCGAACAGGCGGCCGACGGTCGGCCCGAGCAGACCCATCGCCAATCCGCCCGGCATCACCAGCAAGCCGGTGGCCAACGGGCTGAGGCCACGCAGGTTCTGCAGGTACAGCGGCAGCAGAATCATCGACCCGAGCATGGCCATGAACGCCACCGACATCAGGATCAGCGCCTTGGTGTAGGTGGCCGACAGCAGCACGCGCAGATCGAGCAGCGGGGTACCGCTACGCTGCAAGCGCAACTGCCGCCACACGAACAGGGCGATCAGCGCCGAGCCCACGGCGACGATGCCGAGCGGGCCCGCGAAGTCGTTGCTTTCGAACCGGCTGAGCCCGAACACCAGTCCGCCGAACCCGAGCGCCGCCAGCGCCACGCTGGCCACATCGATCTGCCCGGGTTGCGGTTCACCGACGTTCTCCAGCTGCCGCAGCCCCAGCCAAGCGATCACACCCGCGATCGGCAGCACCAGCACGAAAAGCCAACGCCACGAGGCGATTTGCAGAACGCCGCCGGAGATCACCGGCCCCATCGCGGGCGCCACCGAAATCGCCAGGGTGACGTTGCCCATCACCCTGCCGCGGTCGTGCTCGGCCACCACCGTCATCAGGGTGGTCATCAGCAGCGGCATCATCACAGCGGTGCCGAAGGCCTGCACGATCCGGCCGAGTAGCAGCACCGCGAACGACGGCGCGACCGCCGACAACGCGGTACCGGCCAGGAAGACGCCCATCGCCGCGGCGTACGCCTGCCGGGTCGACACGCGCTGCAGGAACCAGCCGGTGGTCGGGATGACCGCCGCCATCGTCAACATGAACGCCGTCGACACCCACTGCGCCGCCCGGTCGGTGATCGCCAGATCCGCCATCAGGCGCGGAATCGCGTTGATCATGATGGTCTCGTTCAGGATCACCACGAAGGTAGCGAGTACCAGCACCCGGATGACGGTCGGTGTCCGCCCTCCCGAGGCTGGAACGGATGGTGCGGCGGACATCGGATACCTCCGGAGGCATGGGTCGTTGACAGAACATGTGGCCCTTCGCCGAGTCACCGGATCGCGTCCCGGCGCCACAGCTGTAGAGACGGTGTCGACTGCTCGAACTCATCGGGCGCGAGTCAGTATTCCGCCCGGTACCGACACAAATCACCCGGTTTTCCCGCCGATCCACCCAGCACCCCTGCTGGAACCCGCTGGTCACGACCCTCTACAGCCCTACGCGAATGCCAATCGTGAGCCTGGTCACTCTAGACGATCGGCGCTCGCGGACTGTCCCGGCGCGGACGTCCGAGTGAAACCCGCGCGCCGCAACCCCGAACGCGACGCTCGCGCCGGGGCCGCGGCGTGTCGGCGGCATCGCCCGGCTACCGCGGCAGTCAGCAGCTAGGGCTCGAGGTCGGCCACTCCTTTGCCGGTCGAAATGTCGAACGGCACAGAAGCCTGGTCGTGCGTGATCAGCCAATCGCCCCCGATCTTCCGGAAGCAAAGAGTGACCCGGACCCACATACCGTTCGTCGCCACCCCGTTCTGCAGCGTGCCGCTGAGCCGGCCGAAGGCGTGTCCGAATGCCACATCGTCGCTCACGGTGAGGGCCAGGTCGCGAACCTCATAGGTGACATCCTGGAAGAACGTGAACGCATTCGCCCAGTTCTTCGCTTTCGCGTCGATACCGACATGCTGCAGCGGCGGCTCGACGTCGAAGGAGACGACGTCCGTTGCGTAGAGCTGCTTCACGCCCTCGAGATCCTTGGCCCCGATTCCTTCGGCCAACTTGTCGATCCGCCGCCTGATCTCGGCTTCGTCCACTGCGCGTCGCGCAGGCGCCGATACCACCGAACCGACTCCGGGATCGTTGGCAGTCATTGCATCCTCCATTCGATGAATTTCCGGCCGCGAGGCGGTCTCTTCTGACGGATCACCCGACGGTGACCGTGGAAGCGGCGCGCAAAGGTGCGAGGGCGACGCTCCACGCGACGACCTGATCCAGCGTTTTGCCCAGGGCGGCGGCATGGTGCTCGCCCGGTACGAAGGTGGTGTGGTTCTCGAAATCGGTGAGCACCGAGATCGCGACCTGATAGCCCACGTCGGCCATGCCCAGCGTGCTGCAGACCGTCCGCAACTGCACCACCGCGCGGGCGCCGCCGTTCACGCCGTAGGACACGAATCCGACCGCCTTGTCGGTCCATTCCGCGAACAGGTGATCGAAGGCGTTCTTCAGCACTCCGGGGACGCCGCCGTTGTACTCCGGGGTCACCACCACGAAACCGTCGAACGGTGCGATGCGCTCGGCCCAGGCGCGGGTATGCGTGTTGGCGGACGGGCCGAACATCGGCGGCACCGCTTCGTCCAGGTGCGGCAGCGGGTGGTCACGCAGATCGATCAGTTCGAACTCGGCGTCGCCGCGCTGCGATGCCACGTCCAAGACCCACTGGGCGACCTGCGAGCCGTTACGGTTGGGTCGGGTACTGCCGAGAATGATGCCGATTCTGGTCATTTCCGGAACTCCTGCTTCGCTGAAAGTGTCACGACCTTCCGACGACACAGCCGTCCGGAATGTCAGGCTGTCTCACAAATCGGGTCGCTGTCTCGTCGATTCGGTAGGGCCCGCATCGACCGAAGGAGCCGATACCCATGACCGATCCGCACCTGCGCTCGGTGATCAGTGAACGCCGTCAACTGATCAATCTCGCCTACCGGCTGCTCGGCTCGTTGGCCGAAGCCGAGGATGTGGTGCAGGAGACCTACCTGCGCTGGTACGCGTTGTCCGAGCGGCAACGGCAGGAGGTGGCGGCGCCCGGCGCCTGGTTGACGACGGTCGCCAGCCGCATCTGCCTCGACCTACTCGGCTCGGCGCGTGCCAGGCGGGAACGCTATGTGGGCGAATGGATCCCCGAGCCGTTGCCCGACCGTTCCGAATGGCTCGCTGGCCCCTCACCCGCCGATCCCGCCGACCGGGTCACCCTCGACGAGTCGATCAGTATGGCGTTCCTCGTCGTGCTCGATTCCATGACACCGGCCGAACGGGTCGCGTTCGTCCTGCACGATGTCTTCCGCTACTCCTTCGCCGAGGTCGCCGAGATCGTCGGACGCACCCCTGCGGCCTGCCGTCAGCTCGCCTCCTCCGCCCGCCGTCGCATCCGCACCGCGCAGGGGCCGTCGGGAACCCAGCACGCCGAGGTGATCAGGGACTTCAAACGAGCCTGGGAGACACAGGACATCGAAGCTCTGATCGGGCTGCTCGATCCGAACGCGACCGCGACCGCCGACAGCGGCGGCCTGGCCCCGGCCTTCCTGCACCCGATCAACGGCGGCGAGCGGATCGCCCGCGCTTGGATCGAAATCGCCGCCCGATCTCCCGAGGTGACGTTGCTCGAGCGCACGGTGAACGGCCAACCCGGCCTGGTGGCGCGACTCGCCGACACCATCGTGTCGGTCTACGCCTTCGACATCGCCGACAACCGGATCACCCGCATATGGGCGATCCGGAATCCGGAGAAACTCAGCCTCTGGGCAGCGGACTGAACGACTGCTCCGGGGTCGAGAGTCGGCGGATCACACAGCGACGCCGCAAGCTTCTTGACGCTTTGGGAGAATTTCTGGACGTTTTCCAGATTCGGACAAAAAATTCGGCCCCTGACCCTGCAAAATAGTCTGCTGGTCAGAGGCCGTTTTTCTGCTCCCCCATCTGGACTCGAACCAGAAACCTGCCGATTAACAGTCGGCTGCTCTGCCAATTGAGCTATAGGGGATTGCCCTTGGCTCGTCCGGTTGGTATCGGGCGGGCCGAGGAGAAACTCTAGCGTATCGCTGGGCGGAGGCCCAAATCGCGTCGCTACCTGCTGAGTTGTCTCCAGAGACGGGGGCGTCGCCACCGGGTGTCCGGATCGACAGGCGTGTGGGGTGTCGGGCAGGATGGGGGCGGCGAACTGGCAACTGGGAGGAGCACATCGAGATGCTGCGGTTGATCATCGGCGTGGCGGCAGGCTACGTACTCGGCAGTAAGGCCGGGCGGGCTCGCTACGAGCAGATCAGCGCCGCTACCCGCGCGCTGACCGAGAGCCCGGTGACCCGCAAGCTCGTGCTCGTCGGCAGGCAGAAACTGGCGGACAAGCTCAGCACTCGCCCCCGCCTCGAGCCGATGGAGCCGATCGACGAGCGGACCACCGTCCTGGTACCGCACGACCAGCTCCGTCGCTGACCCCGCACATGCTGTGACCGATCCTCGCACCAGTCGGACTGTGTGCGAGGAATCACGAACCTGATCGACCCTAGGCCCCGGTGGCGAAGTCCCCGTGGTTGCCCATCGCCTGGGTGAGCAGGCTCTTACGGTACTGCTCGAGGGCGACGAGGTCGCCGAAGAGGGCGAAGTAGGCCTCCGGCTGTTCGGTCGAGGAGACCCGCTGGAGCTTGGACTTGAGTTCGGCGATCTGCCTGCCGACCCAGGCCTCCTGGGTGCGCGCCAGGACACCGGCGACGAAGCGCGGGATGTCGGACTCCGACTTCACCGGCAGCGGCTCGTTGGCCAGCTCCGACAGCAGGGCGCGCACGGTCAGGTCCTCGGTGCCGTCGGCGACGGCGTTGACCCATTCGGCGCCGCCGAGCCCGGCGGCCGTACCGCCCGCCTCGGCGATCAGGCCGCGAAGGACCGAGTAGGCGGGGTGGGTGAAGGCTTCGGCCTCGAGCGCGTCGAAACCCGCTCCGGCCATCGCCGGGTACTGGAGTGCGGCGGCGAGTACCTGACGTTGCGGCAGCAGGGTGGGATCGTTCGGATTCGGCCGTGCCGCAGGATGTTCGGCGACCACCTGGCGCGGCGCGGGCGCACGCCCCGCGCCCGCCTGCCCGCCGCCGTTGCGGTTCCGCTTGGCTTCCTCGCCGACGCGGCGCACCACGGTCTGGATGTCGTCCCAGCCGACCCATCCGGCCAGTTTGGTGGCGTAGGCCTTGCGCAGGGCGTTGTCCTTGATCTGCGCGACCACCGGCACCGCCCGGCGCAGCGCCTCCACCTGGCCCTCCGCGGTGTCCAGGTTGTGGTCGGCCAGCAGACCGCGAATCACGAACTCGTACAACGGGGTTCGGCGGGCGACCAGATCGCGCACGGCGGCGTCACCGGAGTGCTGCCGCAGTTCGCACGGGTCCTGCCCGTCCGGCGCGATCGCGATGTAGGTCTGACCGGCCAGCTTCTGATCACCAGAGAAGGCTTTCAGGGCCGCCGCTTGGCCCGCGGCATCGCCGTCGAAGGTATAGATGATCTCGCCGCGCCAGAAATTGTCGTCCATCATCAGGCGGCGCAACAGGGCGAGATGGTCGTCGCCGAATGCGGTGCCGCAGGAGGCCACGGCGGTCTTTATCCCGGCCAGGTGCATCGCCATGACGTCGGTGTAGCCCTCGACCACGACCGCCTGGTGCCCCTTGGCGATCTCGCGCTTGGCGTGATCCAGGCCGAAGAGTACCTGGGATTTCTTGTACAGCAACGTTTCCGGGGTGTTGATGTACTTACCGGGCATGGTGTCGTCGTCGAAGAGCTTGCGGGCGCCGAAGCCGATGACGTCACCGGACAGGTTGCGGATCGGCCACAGCAGCCGCCGATGGAAACGGTCGATCGGGCCGCGCTGACCCTGCCGGGACAGCCCGGCCGCCTCCAGCTCCTTGAAGTCGAACCCCTTGCGAAGCAGGTGCTTGGTGAGCGTGTCCCACCCCGCCGGGGCGTAGCCGCAGCCGAAGTGGTGCGCGGCCGCGGCGTCGAAGTTGCGATCGGTGAGATATTTGCGCGCGGTTTCGGCTTCCGGCTCGCGCAGCTGGGCGACGTAGAACTCGTGCGCGGCCGCGTTCGCCGCGACCAGCCGGGACCGGGTGCCGCGATCGCGCTGCACCGAGGTGCCGCCGCCCTCGTAGTTGATCTGGTAACCGATCCGGTCGGCCAGCTGCTCGACCGACTCGACGAACCCGACGTGCTCGATCTTCTGCAGGAAGGCGAACACGTCGCCGCCCTCGCCGCAGCCGAAGCAATGGAACAGGCCGTGATTGGGTCGCACGTGGAACGATGGCGACTTCTCGTCGTGGAACGGGCACAGGCCCTTCATGGAGTCCGCTCCGGCGCGCTTGAGCGCGACGTACTCCCCCACCACGTCTTCGATCCGGACGCGCTCGCGTATTGCCGCGATATCACGATCAGGAAGTCGTCCGGCCACGGCAGAGAGTCTAGGCGAAGGCGGGGCCGACGCGCCCGGGCGGCTCGACACCGCGAGTTCCGGGCGAAGGCGCCCTCGAGCGGGGAATCACGAGCGATCCAGTTCCGCGCGGATCGCCGCGACCGTTTCGGCCAGACGTGACTGGTGGGAACCCTGCCAGTAGATCCGGCCGCAATCGCGGCACTGCCGGAAAATGTCGTAGTAGCGACGGGTGAGCGGTTCGAGGCGATCCTCGACCTCGGCTTTGCCGACCTCGGCGACGACGCCGCCGCAGCGCAGGCAGCGGGTGAACGGATCGAGGCACGCGACGAGGTCGAGCCGCCGGATCACCTCCACGACCTGCTCGATCGGCTGGTCCGACCAGATGTAGACGCCGTGTGTGACGTTGCGGCGCTTCAGCAGCCCTCGGTCACGGGTGAGCAGGATCCGGTGCTCGGCCGCGGACGCCTCGGCGAGTTCGGCGTCCTCGGCCTCCCACCGGCAGTGCACGTCGAGACCCAGCAGCCGCATCAGCTTGGCGAGACCGCCCAGATTCACGTCGGCGAGGAACCGTGGCTCACGCAGCGGATGCGGGCGGACCAGCGTCACGCGGCCGATGTCGAGTGTCTCGAACACGGGATACGCGGTGATCCGCCCGCCGAGGCACGGGTGATGGTCGAAGTCGACCGGTTCTCCGTCGACGAGGACCAGGTCCACTTCGGTGTGCGGAATGCCCGCTGCCTCGATGACGTCCTTGACGGTCTGGTGCGGGCGGCACGGCCGACGCAGCACGGTGTATCGCTCGCCGGGCCGCAGGAAATCGTTCAGCTCGGCGTAGACCCGGAGATCGACGCTCATTCGACGAACAGCGCCATGGATGCGGTGAATCCGTGCAGCGCGTTGCGGCCCGCGATGGGCCCGATCTCACCGGCGGCGAAGAAACCCGCGAGCGGGATGCCGTCGAGCAAGTCCTCGATGGTCGTGGCGTCGTGGTCCGCCACACCGAACATCCGACGGCCGCGTCCGTTACACGTGAACAGCAACGCACCGGCCGGACGTACGGAAAGGTCGGTGCGCGCCCGCGCCAGCGCGGTCCGCAGGTCGTGGTCGGCTCCGATCGCGTCGCGGACCTGGAATTGGACGGTGGTGCCGACTTCCACGACCTCACCCACCTCGATCGCGCCGCTGGATGGGTCGGCGCCGAGCAGACCGCGGATCAGGAAGTCGCCCTGCCCGGGGTCGGCCAGGTGCTCGTCGACGACGAACCCGATCTGCAGGCCGCGCGCGAGCTCTTCCTGCTGGTCGGGTGGCAGCACGGCCACGATTTGACGCAACCGCTCGATCGGGGGCAGACCGCCGAGTCCGGTGATCACCGTGCCGTCCGCGCCGGTGACCGTGTAGGGGTTGCCGATCGGACGGCAGCCCTGGGACACGATCGGCACGTTGTGCAGGCCGGGAAGACGCACGCCGACCGCGCCCGAGGTCACCACGGCGTGGTCGCGGAACAGGCGGCTGCCTTCCGGGCCGTGGCCGCCGCTGACCAACCCGCCCATCACGACGGTGCCGGGCAGATCCGTGTTCACGTACTCCAGCAGCAGATCGGCCGGAAAGGAGTAGGGGTCGGGCAGCAGCAGGTGGAAGTCGCGTGCGGCCTTGTCGAAGCGATAGCCGGCGAGGAGCCCGCCGCTGGCCGTGCGAAGGAAGTCCAATTGGAAGGTTTCGGCTGCGGGCAGTCCGGAGGCCAGCCACACCGCCACCGCGGGTTCGTCCTCGATCTCACGGCGACCCGCCACCACCGCCTGCGCCACGCATCCGATCAGGGCGGGCACCCGGACCGTCCGGTGGACGCCGGAGAGCACCTCGACGGCGTCGTCGGTATGCACGCGGGACGCGAGCAGCACAGCGAGCGACGGCGCTTCGCCCGCGATCTGGTCGCGGGCGAACGCTGCGGCCTCCATGCCCGCTCGCCGCGCTTCGGGCGCGGTGGAGAGCCCTACTCCGATCCGCACCCTTCCATGGTAGCCAACCTGGGGCTCCAGTGAATTCACCTGTTGCACAGCGCTTTTCATCGGCATTGCCGAGCCGGTACCGCCAAGTGGCCCGATGCGAGGGGCGGGCCGGAGATTCCTCAGCTCCACGAGCGGAGCGACAAGGGCGACGAACAGGTTGCGAATCGATAGCTGTTCGGCGGCGGCGCCGCACAATCGATCTTCCCAGCCCGGAGAGGTCCGGCGGATTTGAGCGACAATGGCCGGGACCACAGTCTGTTTTCGGTCACCCGAGATCAGAGTGTCGGCGCGGGCTGGGCGCACCGCGGCAAGACCTGATGAGGACAGGCGGGAGACATTGTGAGTCAGCCGTCGCGGATCGACACGGGCGAGCTGCGCGCGATGGTCTCTACCTTGGAGCGGCTCATTGCCGACGCTTCCCGGACGGTCGGCGAACTGAAGGCAGCCATCGCCTCCGCGGAAGGGCTCGTCGACGGCGACCGGCTCGATCATGCCGCAGCACTGCCTGTCCTGGCGCCCGCACCGGAGAGCCGGGTGCTTGCGCCGGAGCCATCGGCCGAGCCCGCGCGGAAGGCGATGCCGACGCCATGGTCTCGGAAGACCCAAGAGACGCCCTGGTCCAAGCGCGTGGTCCGGCCATATCCGGCGGTGCCGGGCACACCGGTTCACGGATCCGCGGCCCGCGAGATCGGCGTCTCGGCAGAGCTGTCCGCACCCGTACGCCGACCGGCCGCGGGGCGTCATCCCCAATTGGAACCGGCAAGTCACCGAACCGACACCCTCGACGAGCCGGTATCCGTCCGGCGCTCGGTTGTCGCCGAGGGCCCTCCACCCCCAGTCACCGTTGCTCCGGCGTCGATCCGGCGGACGGACCGGGGCGAGCACGCCACACCCCGTCCTCGGGTCGATACCGCATCCGGCCGCCGGTCCCCTGACGGCCGCCCATCGAATCAGCCGACCCACCCCGCACCCAGCCCACCGGTCGAAAGAGCGCACCGCACCGAGGACATCCCGGAGATCGGGGACCCGCGCCACGAGGTATCCGCTCCGCGGGCCGACAGAGCCGGCGGTCTTCCGCCGCGTCTGGACATCGAGATCGCCGAAGACTCGATACCGCGACCGGAGAGCGCACAGCCGACCCTCGCACCGGGCCCCCGGAGCGAGTCTGCACCGGCCCGGCCAACCGATTCCACCGGCGCCTCCGCACCGACCGACTCCACGAACACCACCGCTGAGGAGCACCGGACCTCAGCGCGGCGCACCGATGCCGAGGGATTCCGCGCGACGAACGGCACGCAACATCCGAAACCGATCCGCCGAACGGAATCGCCGGAAGCCATCGCACCACCGCGACATATCGGTACGGCTGACGACACCCCGTCCGCTCCGGAGACCGGCCCCGCATCCCGTCCGAAGCCCGTCCCGCGAACGACAGAACCTGCGCTCCCTGAACGCACCGGTGACCCCGGGCACCTGGTCCCGATCCACGCCACCGGCGGTGTCGCACCCATCGAAGAAGCCGACAACCCGCATCCTCCGGCGGTCACCCCGCAAGACGACCCGACCCTCGGCACCGCAACCACCCCGACGTCCGGTATCGCAGACGACTCGCCGCTCCCGTTCGAGTTCGATACCCCACCCCATTCGGCACGGATCGAGCCCACCCATCAGTCCAGCAGCGCAGGCGAGCTCGAACGTCGCCGAACGACCGCCCAACCCACGCACACTCCGAAGACCGACGCCGCGTCCTCCCCTGAGCCCGACCGCCCCACCGACTCTGCAGCCCTCCAGGTTCCCGACGCAGCACTTACACCGTCGATCGACAACACAGACCTCTCCGGCCAACAACCGCCAATCAGCACCGCCGCCCGGGAACCCCACCCACCGACGGACATCGCCGAGGAGACGGCACCCGCACCGGCAACTACCACGCTCTACCTCGAACCGAACCCCCAGATCGACGCCACAGAGCACCCCGCCACCACACGACAGACAACCTCAACGCCCGACCAGCCGGTCGACAGCGCGCGCTTTTCCGGCCGGCAACCGGCAATCAGCACCGCCGCCCGGGAACCCCACCCATCTACGGACACCGCCGACCAGGTGGCACCGCCCCCGCAGGCAGCTACCCAGGTCCACCCCGAACCGAATCCTCAGAACGACACTACGAAACACGTTGCAGCCGAGCCGCGGGCAGGTTCAACGCCCGACCAGTTGATCCGCAACGCGAACCTCCCCCAACCCACAATCAGCGCCGACGAATCGGTACCCCACCAATCGACAGACTCCACCGACCAGGCGGCACCCGCCCCGGCAGCTACCGCATCACTCTCCCAGCCCCTTCCCCCGATCGACGCCACGGCCGGTTCGGCGGCCGAGCAGCGGGCAGGCTCGGCGCCCATCCGGCAGGCGGATGCCACCGACGAACCCGTATCGCGGCGGCAAACCGATACCTCTCCAGGCTCGGCCGCCCTTCCGTGGATCGACGCCCTGCGCTTTTCCTGGCTCGACGCCTCGCCCGGCCCGCAATCCCCTTCGCCGAGCGCTGCTACGACCGACCCTATCTCGGTCCACCGCGCCGGATACCACCCACGGATCCACAGGGCAGGCAGCTCCATCCAGCAGCCGGGTAGCACAGACAACTTCGAAGCCAATCGCAACGCCGGTCACACGGCAGACCCCACGAGACGGGGCGATTCCGCGCGCGTCCCTCCGCCCGACCGCGCCGAGGCTGCCCCGCTCGACCGGCAGACCGACGCACCTGACCAGCCCCCGCCGATCGAGGACAGCGGTGCCGCGCCCCGACCCGGACATGCTCGGCAGACGGACACCGTTGGCGGGTCCGATCCTGTCGACACTGCTCATGACTCGACACGATCGCCACGGTCAGACGTCGCGCGCCCTCGCCAGGCCGTCCCCCGCGCCGCCGACCACATCTCGGTTCGCCGCAGCGATTCGGCCTCATCGGCGCAGACCGGCAGCGCAGGCGTACCCGTCCAACGACCCGACCCCGCATCCGCCCGGAAAGCCGGTCGCGCACCCAGCGAACGCAGCACCACCGCACACCGCCCGGCAGTCCCCGAGCAGGCCGATACCCCCGATCCAGCCGAGGCACTCCGAATCGCGCGGGAGATGTCGGCGCGGCATGGATTGGAAGTCGTCGGGTTCGATACCGCGAATGTCGGTGTCCAGGTGGTCCGTGAGATCGCGTCCACTATCGATGAGCTGCTCACGAAATACCCGATGCCGCTGCGGGGCGTCGAGCTCACCGACGACGCGGAATCGCGCCCGCGACCGGAGCGCGAGCCGACCGCGGAACAGTCGGCCGATGCCGCGATCTGGATGCTCTTGGACCGGGCGGCCTTGTATCCGCCGCGGTCGGCTTCGGTGGAAACACGCCGGATCTTTCGTCGCCGTGGGCCTGCCGAGCGGCCGGTGTACACGGCGGTGGTGCGCGAATTCGCGGGGGCTCTGGACGTCGCCGGTGGGTTCCGGGCTCGGCAAGAAGCTTTGCGAACTTTGATCAACGAGTCGCTGCGTGGCGGCGGTGGTGGTCTCGGCCTGCTGGATCCGGGCCGGGCCTTGATCGACGGCTTCACCGAGGTGATTCTGCGGGGCGAACGAGCGAGTGCGTCAGCCAAGGAATTGCACGGCGCGCTGGTGAAAATGGCCCGAGCCGAGTCTTCCGACGATCTGTCGGCGTGACACCACCGATACGGGTCCAAAAGGCGCAGCCGGACAATCGCCCTTGACCCCGCGCATGGCCGCAGCGAAGGCGGAGGTACGCAGAAATGGACACTGCCGGACGTCGTCCGTCCATAGCCCCCGCGCACGGCCGCAGCGAAGGCGGAGGTACGCAGAAATAGGCACTGCCGGACGTCGTCCGTCCATAGCCCCCGCGCATGGCCGGAGCGAAGGCGGAGGTACGCAGAAATAGGCACTGCCGGACGTCGTCCGTCCAT
>NZ_JBSGEZ010000027.1:76278-96418 GCF_053603155.1 Nocardia sp. NPDC004260
AGCCCCCGCGCATGGCCGGAGCGAAGGCGGAGGTACGCCTAGATCTTCAACTCGCCCGCGACTCGCTCCAGGCGGCTTTCGGTGTAGGAAGCGATCTGGTCCACCACGACGCGCACGCGGGCGGTGTCATCGGTGGCGGCGTTCCAGAACGGCAGCAGCAGCGGATCGAGTCTGCTGGGAGCGGTGGCCAGCAAGCGTTCGGCCACGGCGAGGATGCGTTCGCGCTGGGCGGCCTGCCGCAGCCGGTGTGCCGGGTCGGACATCACATAGCGCAACGCGACCGTCTTCAGCAGCGCCACCTCGGCGGCGACGATGCGCGGCACCTCCAGATCCGCGTTGTACCGGGACAGCGGTTGCGGACCGGACACCTCTTTGGTCGCCATGATCGCGGCGGTGGCGAAGCGGCCGACGAGCTCGCTGGTGAGGCGCTTCAGCGCGACCGAAGCGGTGAACGTGCCGTCGTATCCGGACGCGGCCGCGACCACCGGAAGTTCCGACAGCCGTTGCGCGGCGGCGATCAGCTCGTCGGCGGCCAGCGAGTGCTGGAACTGGCCGAGCGCGGCCAGCGCGTCCTGTTCGGCGGGGTCGGCCAGCGCGCGCAGATCGATCCGGCCCGCGAGGACGCCGTCCTCGACGTCGTGCACCGAGTAGGCGACGTCGTCGGACCAGTCCATGATCTGGCATTCGAGGCTGCGGCGCCGGTCCGGCGCACCCTTGCGGATCCACTCCAGGCGCTCGGTGTCGACCTCGTAGGCGCCGAATTTGGTGCCGGGACCGGTTCGCCCCCAGGGATATTTGAGCGCGGCGTCGAGTGCGGCGCGAGTGAGGTTGAGGCCCGCGCTGGCGCCGTCGGCCTCGAGCACCTTCGGTTCGAGGCGGGTGAGGATGCGCAGGTTCTGCGCGTTGCCTTCGAACCCGCCGAAGGCGTCGGCGAAGGTGTCGAGGGCTTTCTCGCCGTTGTGGCCGTAGGGCGGATGGCCGATGTCATGGGCCAGACCGGCCAGATCCACCAGGTCCGGATCACAGCCGAGGCCATCGGCGATGCTGCGGCCGATCTGGGCGACCTCCAGCGAATGGGTCAGCCGAGTGCGCGGGGTGTCCGCCTCTCGCGGACCCATGACCTGCGTTTTGTCCGCCAGTCTGCGCAGCGCCGCGGAGTGCAGCACGCGGGCCCGGTCGCGGGCGAATTCGGTCCGGTGGCCGGTCTCGAACTCACTGCGCGGCGGTCCGAGCCCCGCGGTCTTGGCGCCCTCGACGACGAGGCGTTCGGTGTCGTGATCGGTGTATCGGGCGCTCATCGAGCCTCACTGTCCCGCCGTGTAGGTGAAATCCGCCGAGAAGTGGGTGAGCTGGTACCACAGCAGGGCGCCGGTCTCCCTGGCGATGCCGTGCGCCTGGGATTCCCGCGTGTAGACGGCGGGACCGGTTCTGGTGGGGGCGGTCCACGCCGCCAGCCCCTCGTCGCGGGCCATGGTGCGGGTGCGCAGCGAATGCCAGGGATCGCTGACCAGCACCGCCGACGACATGTCCCGCGCCCGCATCGCCGTGACCACCGCTTCGATGCTGCGCAGGGTGTCCGATCCGGTTTCCACGGCGAGGATCTTGTCGGCCGGCACGCCGCGCGCCTGCAAATAGTTCTTGCCCGAGGCGGCTTCGGTGAACAGATCGCCCTCCTGCTTGCCGCCGACGGTGATGACGCGCGGAGCGACACCCGCCCGGAACAGCTTGTACGCCTGATCGAGTCGCGCCTCGAACACCGAGGACGGCGTTCCGGAGTACTGCGCCGCGCCGAGCACGACGATCGCGTCGGCCTTCGTGTAGTCGTCGATGCGCGCGACCTGCCACACGCGGAAGGCGGTCCCGCCGACCAGAAGCGCGCCCATCACGACGGAGCCGACGACGAGCCGCCGGGTCCAGCGCAGCAACCCGGCGCCGAAGCCCTGTGGGCGGGCATGTTCGGGCGCCGGGACGGCTCGGGTGCGCATCGTTGGCAAATTCACTCCCCAAGTCTGCCAAAAGCCGCGCAGGCCACGGACCGGTTACCGTCAGGGGCGGTTACCAGCCGCGGTCTCGCCAGGCCGGAAGGCTGGGACGCTCGGCGCCCAGGGTGGTGTCGTCGCCGTGGCCGGGGTAGACGACGGTGTCGTCGGGGTAGCGGTCGAAGAGCTTGGCCGAGACGTCGGTGAAGAGCGAGCCGAAGTCCTCCGGGGAGGTGGTGCGCCCGACGCCGCCGGGAAACAGCGAGTCCCCGGTGAACAGGTGGGTGCGTCCCGCCCCGTCGGTGAGTGCGAGAGTGATCGACCCCGGCGTGTGGCCGCGCAGGTGGATGACCTCGAAGACCAGATCGCCGATGGTGACGGTGTCGCCCTCGGCGAGCAGCCGATCGGGGCGGACCGGCAGCGGGTCGGCGTCGAGCGGGTGCGCCGCGGTAGGAGCGCCGGTGGCCGCGGTGGTCTCCCGCAGCGCCAGCCAGTGGTCGCGGTGCTGATGGGTGGTGACGATCAGCTGGACCTGCCCGGGCGCCTCCTGCTCGACGAGGGCCGCGATGCGGGGCGCCTCGTTGGCGGCGTCGATGAGCAGGGCCGCGCCGGTGCCGGTGCACTGCACCAGGTAACAGTTGTTGTCCATGCCGCCGACGGACATCTTGAGGATGCGGGCGCCGGGGACGTCGCGCTGCTGCGGATTCGAATCCGGTGAGACGTGGCCGCTGTAGGGGCGATCGATGCTGATCACGAAATGATGCTAGCGAGCTAGATTCGTGCCATGTCACTGCCGTCGCGGATCCGCTTCGTCCGCTTGCTCGCGATCAGCGTCCTCCTGGCCGCGATCGCCCTGGTTGGCGCTCCGACGATCGCGGCGGAACCGCCGCTACGGATGACCACCTATGTGGAGAATCCGGCCGGTGTGCTCGACCAAGGTCAGCGCGATCGGGTGCGCGGTGCGGTGGACCAGCTCTACGCCGATCAGCAGCTGCGGCTGTGGGTGGTGTACGTGCGCGACTTCGACGGGATGCAGCCGCGGGACTGGGCCAGGCGCACCGCCTCGATATCCGGGTTCGGCCAACGCGACCTGCTGCTCGCGGTCGCCACCGAGGATCGCGCGTATTGGCTGGAGGGCGAAGTGCCCGGCGAGATCAGCGATACCGAACTCGACGACATCCTGATCGGCCGCGTCGAGCCGGCCCTGCGCGACGGACGCTGGGCCGACGCGGGGGTCGCGACCGCCGACGGACTGGACGCGGCCATGCGCGGCGGCGGGGTGAACGTCGGCGCCCTGCTCGTCATCGGCCTGCTGGTGATTCTGGTGGCGGGCGGCCTCGTCTGGTACGCGCGCAGACGACGTCGTGGACGGTTCGATGCCGAGCTGGCGGCGGCACGGCAACTGGATCCGGAGAACGCGACGGCGCTGGCCGAACTGCCGTTGGAAGCGCTGCAAACCCGCTCTCGGGAGACGCTGGTGGAGATCGACAACGCGATTCGCACCAGCGGCGAGGAACTCGAGCTCGCCACCGGCGAGTTCGGCGCCACCGCGACCACGCCCTTCCGAACCGCCCTCGACAAGGCGAAAACCGCTGCCGCCGCGGCGTTCGCGATCCGGCAGCGCCTGGACGACGCGATCCCGGAGACCCCCGACGAACAGCGCTCGCTGCTGGTCGAGCTGATCGGCAAGGTGGGGCGCGCCGATCGCGAACTCGACGCACAGGTCGCGGAATTCGACGCGATGCGCGACCTGCTGCTCAACGCTTCGGCTCGGCTGGACGCCCTCACCAGGGACGTCGTCGACGTGACCGCCCGGATTCCCGGCTCGGAAACCGAGCTGAGCCGGCTAGCCGCCACCCATCCGGCGAGTGTGCTCGCGCCGATCGAGGACAACGTGCGGATGGCACGCGAGCGCCTGGCGTTCGCGGAGCAGAACGTCGACGCGGGACGTTCCGCGCTCACCGAGCCGGTCGGCGAGCAAGGCGGCGCGGTCGCGGCCATTCGTTCCGCCGAGGCCGCGATCGGGCAGGCTCGCTCCCTGCTCGACGCGGTCGACAACGCGTCGAGCGCCATCCAGCAGGCCCGCGACGGCCTGCCGGGTGTGCTGGACGAGTTGCGCCGCGACCTCGCCTCGGCCGCCGAGTTCGCCGACTACGGCGGGCCGGAACTGGCCGACGCCCGCACCGCGGCGCAGTCCGCTCTCGAGCAGGCGACGGCCACGGGCGACATCGATCCGCTGAGCGCCTTCCACGACGCGGTCACCGCCGACGCGGATCTGGACCGCGCCGTCGCGGGGGCCACCGACCGCAAACTCGCCGCCGAGGACCTGCGCCGCAGACTCGATCGAGCGCTCACGGACGCCCGCGCCCGGATCGGTGCGGCCGCCGATTACATCGGCACCCGGCGCGGCGGCATCGACGCCGAAGCGCGCACCCGCCTGTCGGAAGCACAGCGCAACCTCGATGAGGCGCAGCGGTCGAGCGCGAACGATCCCGCCGACGCACTGCTGCGCGCGCAGGCGGCGGCGGATCTGGCCGGGCGCGCGCTCCGAGCGGCGCAGGCCAGCGTGCGGGCATGGGAGGCGGTCCGGGCGCCCGCCGGCAGCGCCCAGACCGGGGCGGTGCTCGGCGGCATCCTGCTCGAAGGACTGCTGCGCGGGGCGGCGAGCGGGGCTCGGCACTCCAGGGGCGGCTGGAGCCCCGGCTCGTACGGTGGTTCCTCCGGTTCCCGGCGGATCGGCCGTGGCGGCAGATTCTGACACCGCGTGCGGCGATGGACCGGGATTCAGCGGCCCCCTGCCGCCGATAAGGCGGTCAGCTCGGCCCGCACCGCCTCTGGGAGGCCGTCGGCGTGTGCGCCGCCGCCGAGCACACCGACGGTCAGCTCCTGCGCGAAGGTGTACACCAGATAGGTGACCGCGGCCGACGCGCCCGCGGACGGACGAGGATGCGCCGAGACGTAGACGATCTCGTAGTCGGTGAGCTCGAGCGTGGCAGGTGTGCGGAACATCGGGACGACGCCGGTATTGGTCACCGCGATATGTCCGGCCAGCGAATGAATCCTGGTGGCACCGTAGTATTCCGGGAAGTGCAGCACGGACTGCTGCACGACGCCTTCGGACAGGTCGCGCGTCAGCCGATCCGAAATGCGCTGTGCCAGTTCGACCGGGCTGGCGGCCGGGTCCACCTCGGCCGCGAAGGAAGCCAGCCCGGCCATGTTGGTACCCGCCGAGGCGGCGACCGGCGGCTCCAGCCTGTTGCGCAGGTCGACCGGATACAAGCAGCCCAGAGTTTTTGCGCCGCCGCCTGTCTCACGAGCGTACGCGCGCAGCAGTGCGGCGGTGAGCAAACCGTTCACCGTCACACCGGTCTTGCGTGCGAGATCGGCGATCTGCGCTGTAGCCGCCCGGTTGAGCCGCACGCGTACCGGACGGGCGAGCGTACTCGGCGCGGGTTTCGCGTCATCGGACGGCACGTTCCGCGCCTCCGGCGGAAGCGGCTTGGTCACCTCCTCGAATCCGGACTTGGCGGCGGCGGTGATGCCCCGTTCCGCCGCATACCACTCCAAAGATTGCGGGAGCGGTTGTGGTGCAACGTTTATCGGGCGACCTTCGGCAACGCCGGTATAGAAATCCCATAGTCGGGACAGCAGTTCCACACAGTAGCCCGCGTCGGCGACGCTGTGGTGAGCGAACAGCGTGACACGCCACTCGTTCGCGCCCGAGCCCACGACGTCCAGATAGGCCAGCTGGACCGCCGGATCCATCGCGGGAACGCCGATCGCCGCCAGGTCGCCCTCGCGCACGGAAACCGGGATCCATGCCGTCTCGTCAGCGCCGAACAGATATCCCAGTCCCGCAGCGTCTTCCACGATTCTGCAGCCGATCACCGGATACCCGCGCCGCAAGGTCGCGAATGCCTCCCGCAGCGCCCTCACATCGAGCGCTCCCCGTACCGACACCGACCGGCCCGTGTAGGTGCCATGCCGAACGAACCGCTGCTCCGACGGCGCCAGCACGCGAATCGGAGCTTCCTCATCCCACAACACACGGCAAGGGTGCGGCACTACCGGCACGGGTGCAAACCGACCGGGCGGATGCGGAAGACTGCCGGTATGAGTCTCGCGGCGCATCTGGAGCAGATCGGCCTTCCCGCGGTGGAGGAACAACTCGCCCATCCCACCGTGCTCGGTATCGCCGAGGGCACCCTGCCGGAACCGGTCTTCCGGTCCTGGCTGGAGCAGGACTACCTGTTCCTGCTCGACTACGTCCGGGTGTTCGCCCGCCTCGCATGGCAGGCTCCGGCAGCCCATCTCGGCGACCTGGTCGACCTCGCGCACGCCACCTACCACGAGGAGCTGTCGCTGCACCGCTCGCTGGCCGCCGAGTTCGGCGCGGACCTCGACGGCGCGGTCAAAGGCGCTCCGTGCACCGCGTACACGGCGTTTCTGCTGGATTCCGCCGCGTCCTACGGCGAAGGTCTCGCCGCGCTCTACCCGTGTATGTGGGGATACTCCACGCTCGGCGCCCGGCTCGCCCAGCATCCGCCCGCCGAACCACGCTACCGCCGCTGGGTGGACACCTACGCCGATCCCGGATTCGCCGCCCTCACCCGCCGCTGCGCCCAGATGATCGACGAGTCCGGGGTCGATCCGGTGCGGGCGCAAGAGCTGTTCCGCGAAGGGCTCCGGCACGAGCTGGCGTTCTGGGACGTTCCGCTCCGACCCTGATCCCCGGACGAATTCCTCGGTCCGCCGATGACTCCTACCGGGCGGCTCCGTCTACCTGTACAGAGCACTGTCCCGGCATCGAGGAGACCCTTATGAACCGCCCCACCGTCGCGTCACGCGAGGAATGGCTGGCCGCGCGTATCAGCTTGCTGGCCGAGGAAAAGGCGATCACCCATCGCATGGACGAGCTGGCGGCGAAACGCCGCGCCCTGCCGATGGTCGCGATCGACAAGGAATACGTCTTCGAAGGTCCCACGGGCCGCACGACCCTGCCCGAACTGTTCGACGGGCGCCGCCAGCTCATCGTCTACCACATGATGTGGCGCTGGGATCTGGACGCGGGCTGTCCGAGCTGCGCGATGCTGCTCGACAACGTCGGCCACCTGGCCCACCTGAACGCGCAGGACACCACCTTCGCGGCCGTGTCACGCGGTCCGTGGGAGACGCTCGACCGGTACCGCGAGCGCATGGGCTGGACCTTCCCGATGTACTCGTCGTTCGACAGCGACTTCAACTACGACTTCCATGTCACCCAGGACGAATCCCGCGCACCGGTGGAATACAACTACCGAAGCAAGGCCGAGCTGGAGGCACGCGGCCACAGCTATCACGGAGAAGGTGAGCAGCCCGGCACCAGCGTCTTCTGGCGTGACGACGACGGCGCGGTGTTCCACACCTATTCGTCCTACGGCCGTGGCGGCGACATCCTCATCGGCACCCACCAGTACCTCGATCTCACGCCGTTGGGCAGGCAGAAGCACGTCGGCGAAGCGGTGCACCACGACAGTTACGGCAAGGCGGAATCCCATTGCCACTGACGACCACTCCGCCCCACCGGCCGAGTGGACCTAGGCTGACACGGTGAGTCAGGAGCACATGCGGGCGTCCGACGCCGATCGCGAGAAGATCATCGACCGGCTGCGCCTCGCGATGAACGAGGGCAGGCTGTCGCTCGCCGAATTCGATGACCGGCTGCAACAGGTATACGCCGCCAAGACCTACGGCGAGCTGACGCCGTTGCTGTCCGACCTTCCCGCGCAACGGGACTCGCAGCCCGCGCGCGCCAAGGGCATTCCGCAGTGGATCACGATCATGTGGACGCCGTGGGTGTTCGTGAACGCGTTGTGTGTGGCGATCTACCTGGCCACCGGCGCGGGCTACTTCTGGCCGTTCTGGGTCGCGGTGCCGTGGGGTCTCGCGTTGCTCATCCCGACCACGATCGGCATCGTCACCCGCAAGAACAGCTGAACGACAGCGCCCCGTGGCCCATCGGCCACGAAGCGCCGCGTCGTAGCTCAGGCGCCGATCAGGTGCTGAGCCAGGTAGCCCTCGACCTTGTCCAGCGCGATGCGCTCCTGGGTCATCGTGTCGCGTTCGCGGATGGTCACCGCCTGGTCGTCGAGCGTCTCGAAGTCGACCGTGATGCAGAACGGCGTGCCGATCTCGTCCTGGCGGCGGTAGCGGCGGCCGATGGCGCCCGCGTCGTCGAACTCGACGTTCCAGTGTTTGCGCAGCTGCGCGGCCAGGTCTTTCGCCTTCGGCGTGAGATCGGCGTTGCGCGACAGCGGCAGCACCGCCGCCTTCACCGGCGCGAGGCGGCGGTCCAGGCGCAGCACCGTGCGGGTGTCAACGCCGCCCTTGGCGTTGGGCGCCTCGTCCTCGGCGTAGGCGTCGACCAGGAAGGCCATCAGCGAGCGGGTGAGGCCCGCCGCCGGCTCGATGACGTACGGGATGTAGCGCTCGTTGGTGGTCTGGTCGAAGAAGCTCAGCTCGGTGCCGGAGTGCTCGGAGTGCGTCTTCAGGTCGAAGTCGGTGCGGTTGGCGATGCCCTCCAGCTCACCCCATTCGTTGCCCTGGAAGCCGAAGCGGTACTCGATGTCGGTGGTGCCCGCCGAGTAGTGCGAGAGCTTGTCCTTCGGGTGCACGAACAGCCGCAGGTTCTCCGCGTCGATGCCGAGGTCGGTGTACCAGGAGAACCGCGTCTCTATCCAGTACTTGTACCACTCCTCGTCCTCGCCCGGCTTGACGAAGTACTCCATCTCCATCTGCTCGAACTCGCGGGTGCGGAAGATGAAGTTGCCCGGGGTGATCTCGTTGCGGAAGCTCTTGCCGATCTGCGCGATGCCGAACGGCGGCTTCTTGCGCGCGGTCGTCATCACGTTGGCGAAGTTCACGAAGATGCCCTGGGCGGTCTCCGGGCGCAGGTAGTGCAGGCCCTCCTCGGACTCGATCGGGCCGAGGTAGGTCTTGAGCATCATGTTGAAGTCGCGCGGCTCGGTCCAGCGGCCGACGGTGCCGCAGTTCGGGCAGGCGATGAGCTCCATCGAGACCGTGTCGGGGTCGTCGATCTTGTTCTTCAGCGCGTACGCCTCCTGCAGGTGGTCCTGCCGGAAGCGGTGGTGGCAGTTGAGGCACTCGACCAGCGGGTCGTTGAACACGCCCACGTGACCGGAGGCGACCCATACCTGACGGGGCAGGATCACCGACGAGTCGAGACCGACGACGTCCTCGCGGGCGGTGACCATGGCGCGCCACCACTGCTTCTTGATGTTCTCCTTGAGCTCGACGCCCAGCGGCCCGTAATCCCACGCCGACTTGGTGCCTCCGTAGATCTCACCGCACGGGTACACCAGACCCCGGCGCTTGGCGAGGTTGGCAACGGTGTCCACCTTCGACTTGGGTGCCACGCGAGAATTCTCCATCCACTGCGAGTCGGAATTTGCCTTGCATGGACACAATAGTTTTGTGTCATAGCCGCGATTGCGCCCAGCCTATCGGCAGCGTCCGCGGCGGTTTCAACCGCACGGTTCGGCGCGCCCGTTTGACATGCGCACCTGTGCATACGCAAACTGGTAATGCTTTCCATTAAGGAGTTGGGACATGACCGCCGAGACCGCCGCGGCACCGCCGCACAACCCGTATCGGGCGCCGGGACCGGCGCCGGTACCCCCGCGAACCGTGCTGGAGGACGCGGGTGAGCTGTTGCGGGCGCTGGCCGCGCCGGTTCGGATTGCTATCGTGCTGCAGTTGCGCGAATCACCGCGGTGTGTGCACGAACTGGTCGACGCGCTCGGTGTCACGCAACCACTGGTCAGTCAGCATCTGCGTATCCTCAAGGCCGCCGGTGTCGTGCACGGCGAGCGTTCGGGTCGCGAGGTGCTCTACGAACTCGTCGACGACCATCTGGCGCACATCGTCGTCGACGCCGTCGCGCACGCCGAGGAAGGGTGATTCGTGCCAGACAACACGGCCGTTCCGCAGAAACCGGTCGGCATCCGCAGCACCAGGCAGCGCAGCGCCATCGCCGCGCTGCTCGGTGACATCGATGAGTTCCGCTCCGCCCAGGACCTGCACGACGAGCTGCGCAAACGCGGCGAGGGCATCGGGCTGACCACGGTCTACCGGACGCTGCAGTCGCTGGCCGACGCGGGCATGGTCGATGTGCTGCGCACCGACTCCGGCGAGTCGGTCTACCGCCAGTGCTCCACCGGCCATCATCACCACCTGGTGTGCAGGCATTGCGGCCGCACCGTGGAGGTGGAGGGCCCGACGGTGGAGGCGTGGGCCGAGGCGATCGCGGGCGAGCACGGCTTCACCGAGATCAGCCACACCCTCGAGGTGTTCGGCACCTGCACGGCATGCGGGACGGCGCGCCGACGCGACCGGTGATCGCACCGATTCCCGGCGTGTCGGGTTAACGCGGCCGCGACCAGCGGAGATTCACCGGCGAGATCCTCGGAAACCGGGCCGATCCGGACTCGGTACGAAGGATCCGCCATCTGCTGGGGAGGCAGCGTGTCAACGATCACCGACTCATCCGTACGCCCGGTGCGCCGCCGGGCCGTGACCGTCGCCGGGGCCGCGCTCGTCGTGGCCTCGGCGCTGTTGCTTTCGGCGTGCCAGGACGAGGACGGCATTCCGGTGGCGGTCCCGTCGACCACCGCCGCCGGAGTCGCCGCGGAGCCGGGCGCGGCGAACGGGCAGTCCACCGTCCGCACAGTCGGCAAGACCGGCTGGTACGACGGATTCGACATCACTGTGGACAAGGCGACCGTGGTGCCGGACGAATACGGCGGCGCGAAGGTGCGCATCGACATCACCTACAAGAACACCACTCTCGACAACCACACGCTGAGCATCACGCCTTCGCTGCTGGTCGGCAAAGAAGTGGACGGTGGCGCGATCTTCGACAGCCCGACGGTGCCCGGCAACGGCTCCGCCACCGGCACCGCGACCACGTCGTTCAAGTCGGCCAAGGACGCCCAGCACCTCATCGACACGATGACCGTCGTGTACGGCGCGGCCGCCGACAACCAGACCAAGATTCCGCTCGCCGCGGCGGGCAAGGTGGACAGCGTCCAACCGAAGGCGCTGGCCGTCACCGGCACCCTCGTGCAGGACCAGACGACCATTCAGGTCACCGGCGGCCGGATCAGCCCGAGCTACACCGAGAGCGAGAACGGCAAATCCGATCTCGCACTGCGCATCAAGCTCGTCGGCGGGTCCGGCATCGCCGCGGGCGGCACGAACATCTACTACGACTACTTCACCGTCCGGACCCCTGACGGCCAGACCGTGGCCGCCGACATCCGGGGCCCGATCAACGAGTTGCTCAACGCGAACGAGACCATCGACAACCCGAAGAACTACGTGGTCTTCGTGGTGCCCTCCCCTGGCACCGGCCCCTACACGGTCACGTACAACGCTCAAAAGCAAGAGGGCGCTGCCACCGCGCCCACCCTGTCGTTCACGGTGGGCTGAGCCGACCACCCGGAGCCGTGGCGCCACACGAGGACGAGAACGCTGCGGCGATGGGCAAAGCGCTGACGGCGGGCCGCACTCCCGCGAGGGCGGCCCGCCGCGGTGACGGATTCAGCCGACCGGGATCGCGTCCCGGTCCGCAGCATGCGCCTCGGCCGGACGACCGCGCACCGCGGCCACAGCGAGCAGCGCGAACGCGACCGCGCTCCAGATCAGCAGTACCAGTAGCGGTCTGCTCGCGCCGATGCCGCCGAAGAACGCGACCGAGCGCAGCAGCGACGCGGCGGCGCCGGGCGGCAGCCACTGGCCGACGGCGCCCCACGGCTGCGGCAACAGCTCCGGCGCCGACGTGGCCGCGGAGAAGGGGTTGCCGACCAGCAGCATGGTGAGCGCGGCGATGCCGATGCCTGCTCGCCCGAGCACGGCGCCGAGCCCGACCACCGCGCCCGCGACCGCGAACGACACCAGCCCGCCGACCGCCGCGAGCACCGGATACGACCCGGGCACCACCGACAGCCAGCCATGGATGATCGCCATGCCGAGCAGTCCGCCCGCGACGCCGAAGGTGACCAGTCCGAGCACTTTGCCGCCGATCGACGGGACCAGCAGTGCCAGGAGCACACCCGCCGCGATGCCGGACATCACCAGCGGCAACACCATCGCGCCGAAGGCCGCGCCCCGTGGATCGTCGGAGTCGGCCGCCACCACGTCCTCGACGGCAACGGCGGGCGCGCCGGAGAGCTGCTGCCCGATCTGGGTGAGTTGCTGTGCGACAACGGCACTCGCGCCGGAGGCGACCAGCATGCGCGGCGGCCCGTCGCCGGTGACGATCGCCCCGTAGACCTCCCGGTTCCGAATGGCGGCGCGGGCGGCGGCCTCGTCCGCGGGGGTGCTGATCTCGAAGGCGCCCGGACTGTGCTCGGCGAGCTTGCCGGTGACCATCGCCGCCTGCGGACCGGTGACGGCCAGCGGCAGGTCACGGGGCGCGATGTGCGCGGCGGGCCAGGCGAACGCTACCAGCATCAGCGCTTGGAGCAGGGTGGCGCCGAGGCCGATCGCGAACGCCCGCTGCGTGGTGTTCATGGCCTTCTCCCTAAAAATCGAATGCTCGTTCTTTTAGTTGCGCCTACCGTCGCATGAGGCCATGCGCTTGTCAAGAACGGATATTCGTTTTATTTTGGGCCCATGCCCCGAGTCAGCGAAGAACACCTCGAACGCCGCAGGCAGCAGATCATGGACGCCGCACGGCGCTGCTTCGCCCGCAAGGGGTTCTACGAGACCTCCATGCAAGACGTGTTCGCGGAATCGGGCCTCTCGGCCGGTGCGGTCTACCGCTACTTCAAGAGCAAGGACGAACTGATCACCGCACTAGCCACGGAGACGACGGTGGCCTTGCGCATCGCCATGGACGAGGCGATCCGCCGCGATCCGCTGCCCACGCCCGCCGAACTGATCACCATGATCGCCGAGGAGGTGGTGCGGCGCAGCGGGCCCGACGGGCCGGTCCGACTGGCGCCGCAAGCCTGGGCCCTGGCCCTGGTACATCCCGAGGCGGCGGTGATGGTCCGCGAGACGATGCTCGCGATGCGCGCGCTCTGGGTGACCTACGCCGAACGCATGCGTGACAAAGGCTGGCTACCCGAAGACGCCGATGTCGACGCCGTGGCCAAGGCGATCATCGGACTGCTGCCGGGATTCATCCTCCAGCACCTCATCCTCGGCGATCTCGACCCGCAAACGCTGGCGATCGGCGTGCGCACCCTGCTCCCCTACGGCGAGCCCGCGCGTCCGAGAGTCGGCTGACCCGCCCGTCACAGCCAGCCGAGACGTTCGGCCGCGCGCACCGCTTCCGCGCGCGTGCTCGTGCCGGTCTTGCCGATCGCCGACGAAAGGTGGTTGCGCACCGTGCCTTCCGACAGGTGCAACCGCTTGGCGATGGCGCTCGCGGGCGCGCCGTCGGCCGCCGCGACGAGCACCTCGCGTTCTCGCGCGGTCAGCGGGGAGGTGCCCGCCGTCAACGTTTCCGCGGCCAGGCCCGGGTCGATCACCCGCAACCCCAGCTGTACGCGCCGCACGGCGTCGGCCAATTCCCTGGCCGGAGTGTCCTTGACGACGAAACCGCTCGCGCCCGCGTCGATCGCGCGGCGCAGATATCCGGGCCTGCCGAAGGTGGTGACCACCAGAATCCGCACGTCCGGGTGGGCGGCGTGCAGTTTCTCGGCCACCGTGATGCCGTCCATCCCAGGCATCTCGACGTCCAGCAGCACCACGTCGGGACCGGTCCGGTCGACCGCGTCGAGCACCTCGTCGCCACGCCCGACCTCGCCGACCACCTCCAGGTCGTGCTCCAGCCCGAGCAGCGCGGCCAGCGCGCCGCGCACCAAAGCCTGGTCGTCCGCCAGCAACAGCCGGATCATGGCACCCGCTTCCTATTCCGGGATCGTGGCGCGAATGCGCACGCCCCCGCCCTCCGGCGTCGACAGCGTCAGTGTTCCACCCGCGGCGCGCACGCGCTCCCGCAGCCCGGCCAGCCCCGAGCCGGACGCGCCGTCGGCGGGGAGGCCGCGACCGTCATCGACCACCTCGATGGACGTCGCGGTGACGGTCACGGCGCAGCGGCGCGCGGCGCTGTGCCGGATCACGTTGGTGACCGCTTCGCGCAGCACCCAACCCAGCAGTTCGCCCGACGGTGTGTCCGGCAGGCTCGCCGGCTCCGGCAGTTCCGCGTCGATGCTCGCGGCGGCCAGGGCGGTCCGCGCGTTCGCCAGCTCGCCGCGCAACGACACCTCCCGCAGGCCTCCGACGGTCTCCCGCACACCGGCCAGCGCTTCGCGCGCGAGCCGTTCGATATCAGCCAGTTCGGTCCGCGCACGGTTCGCGTCGACGTCGAGCAGTCGTTGGGCGAGTTCGGTTTTCACGGTGATGACGGTGAGCGAATGGCCGAGGATGTCGTGCACGTCACGGGCGACGCGATTGCGTTCCTCGATGATCTCCAGTTCCGCGCGCTGCCTGCGAGCCAGCTCGGCGAGCCGGTCGCCGCGCAACCCGAGCTGTCTGGCCACCCACACGACCACGGGAATGAACGCGAGGTAGAACGGCGTCCCGCCCAGATGCCACGACGGCACCGCGAACGGGGCCACCAGCATGATCGTCATGATCACGACCACGACGACGGCCGAAGTGCGCAGCGGAAGCACGAACACGGCGACCACCGCGACGTAGAGCGCCGTGGGCAGACCGTCCCCGCCGAGCAGCGCCCCCATCGTCACGGACAACGCCGCCATCGCGGCCAGCAGCAGCCAGGCCCTGCGGTCGACCGGTAAGTCGTCGGGCGCGCCGTCCTTGGCGTACCTGCGGAACGCGACGAACGCGACGACGATCAGCGCGGCGAACGCGAGCACGCAGGCGATGGCGGCCACCGCCTGCGCGGGCTCGCCCTCGGCCCAGCTCCGCCTGATCGGTCCGATCAGATAGGCCAGCCAGACCAGCGACATGACAGCGCCGAACCAGCCCCTGCGCCGTCCATCGGGACCGAACGACTGCCAGCCGAGCATCCCGTCCACCAGACCGGCGGACCTTCTCGGCCGCGCGTCGCCCGCTGTCTTCACGTCCATGCGCCACCTCGCTGCGGCCGGGCGGGACGAAGGCGGCGGTACACGGCTCGCCGGTCGTGGTCGATCATGGGAGGCGACGCTACCGGCACCGGTTCGCCCGGGATCGCGCATACGTCGCGGCCATGAGCACATCCGGACCGCACGCACTGTCCGCCGACGCCACGGAACGCCGTCCGACCGCTCCGGCCGCGCGCGGCGGAACCGGCCGTCCGGGTGGACGACCGGTAGCCCGACCGGCGTTCAGCGCGCAGTGTCACGCCGGAACAACGCGGCCCCACCGAACACGAAGACCGCCGACCAGACTGCGATATCGACCACCGCCCCGACGACCGACCCGCCGCCGGTGTCGCCGAACGGCAGCCGGGCCAGCGTGGCTACGCCATTGGTTGGGATCACCTTCGACACGGTGGCGAACCAGCCGTGCAGCGGCATGAACAGCCCGCCCGCGAACGACAGCGCCGCCAGCACCGGACCGAGCAATTGCATCACGTTCTCCGACGGCAGCAGATAGCCGACGAACAGGCCGAAGGCCGCGAACACGAGCGAGCCGACCCACGCGAGCAGGAAGCACTCCACCCACGCGGCGGGCGTCAGGTGGGCGCCCAGCGCCGCGCCGACCGCGAACACCGCGGCCACCGAGATCAGCCCCAGCATCATCGCGACCACGGCCTTGACCGCGATGTACGCCACCGGCCGCAGCGGTGTGAGCCGCAGCTGGCGGCTCCATCCCTGCGCACGCTCGACCGCGACCATCGCGCCGCCGCTGGTGGTGGCCAGCATCGCGCCGTACACCGCGATCGACACCATGACGTAGCCGGTCACGTTGCCCGAGCCGTAGGACTGGGTCCGGTAATCGGATTGCAGTCCGAAGATGACGAAGAACAGCGGCGGCATGATCAGCGTGAAGATCAGGGTCCGCCGGTTGCGCAGCATGCGGCGCAGTTCCAGGCGCAGGAAGCCGAGGTTGAAGCCGCCGAGCGTGGTGGCGACGGACCGGAAGACGAGGGTGATCATGTCAGTGATCTCCGGCCGTGGTCAGCGCGAGGAAGGCGGTTTCCAGGTTGTGCGCGGTGATCTCCAGATCGACCGCGGCGGTGTGGTTCAGCAGGAATCGAGCGACGGCGTCGGAGTCCTTGGCGCGCACCAGGATTCGATCACCACGCAACTCGACGTCGTCGACGCCGGGGATCACGAGCAGCCGAGCGGGGTCCGCGCCGGGCAGGGTCGCGGCGACGGTACGGCCCGCGGCCAGGTTCTTGATCTCGGCCGCGCTGCCGTCGGCGATGACCCGGCCCGCGCGCACCAGCACGATGCGGTCGGCGTAGGCGTCGGCCTCGTCCAGATAGTGCGTGGCGAACAGGACGGTGCGGCCGCGCCGCGAATCCTCCCGCATCGCGTTCCAGAACTCCCGGCGCCCTTCGACGTCCATGCCGGTGGTGGGCTCGTCGAGCACGATCAGCTCCGGGTCCGGCAACAACGCCAGCGCGAACCGGAGTCGCTGGCGCTGGCCGCCGGAGCACTTGCCCACCATGCGATCCGCGATCCCCGCGATGCCCGCGCGGGCGAGCACCTCCTCGACGGGGCGCGGACTCGCGTGCAGAGTGGCCACCAGCCGCACCGTCTCCGCGACTGTGAGGTCCGGCAGCAGGCCACCGGATTGCAGCACCGCGGCGACGCGGCCTGCGGAGACGGCTCGCTCCGGCGCCGTGCCGAAGACCGAGACGGTGCCCGAATCCGGACGCGCCAGGCCGAGGAGCAGGTCGATGGTGGTGGATTTACCCGCGCCGTTCGGACCGAGGAAGGCGACGATCTCCCCCGGCTCGATCACCAGGTCGAGCCCGTCGACGGCGTGCACCACGCCGGCCGGGGTGCGGAAACTCTTGCGCAGGTCGCGCAGCGCGACGGCGGGCGCGGGCCGCGTCCGGCTTCCGACCGCGGTGGTCGTTGCTGAAGTCATGCCTCTACGGTCGCGGGAAACCCGCCCCGGAACCTCGCACGACTGTCACGACTTCGGCATGACAGATGTCATGCCCTCAGGGCAGCAGACCCTGCCTGGCGCGGCTCGCGTTGGACAGCACGAGCAGCAGCATGGTGGTGAGCGCCTTGTCGTCCAGCCCCGCGGCGGGGAAGGTGTAGCGCAGGATGACGTCGGCGAGCTTGCCGTGGCCGATCACGGTGAGCGAACCGAACTGCAGCGCGTTGTTGCGTTCGGCGACCCGCTTGTGCAGCTGCGGTTTCAGCTGGCGATCCCAGGCCAGCACGCAGGTGAGGCTCAGCACGTCCAAGCCCGGCGCAAGATTCACCGCGCGCAGCGACGACAAGGCGCCCTCGTACTCGAAGCCGAGCGACCCTTCGGCATCGACGCGCACGTCGATGCCGTAACTCGACAGGCAGGCCCCGGCCCGTGCCTGCAGTTCCCGGTCCGGGGTCACCGCCGCGTCCATGTCCGCGCCCCCGCTCACTTCGTGCCGCCGAAACGGCGGTCCCGCGCGGCGTACTGGAGGCATGCCTCCCACAGGTTGCGGCGATCGAAATCGGGGAAAAGCGTGTCCTGGTAGACGAATTCGGCGTAGGCGGACTGCCAGATGAGGAAATTCGAGCTGCGGAACTCGCCCGAAGGGCGCAGGAACAGGTCCACGTCCGGCATATCGGGTTCGTCGAGGTATTTCGCCACCGTCGCCTCGGTGACCTTCTCCGGGTCGATCTCGCCCGCCGCCACCCGGCGCGCGATCTCCCTTGCCGCGTCGGCGATCTCGGCGCGGCCGCCGTAGTTGACGCACATGGTCAACGTCATCACCGTATTGTCCTTGGTGAGTTCCTGGGCGACCTCCAGTTCCTTGATCACGCTGCGCCACAGGCGCGGTCGCCGCCCCGCCCAGCGCACCCGGACGCCCATCTCGTTCATCTCGTCGCGGCGCCTGCGGATCACGTCACGGTTGAAGCCCATGAGGAAGCGCACCTCCTCGGGGCTGCGCCGCCAGTTCTCGGTGGAGAACGCGTACGCCGACAACCATTTGACGCCGATCTCGATGCAGCCCTCCACGGTGTCCATCAGCACCGCCTCGCCACGCTCGTGCCCGGCGGTGCGCGGCAATCCGCGCTCCTGGGCCCAGCGCCCGTTGCCGTCCATGACGAGCGCGACATGGTTGGGTACCAGCTCCGGCGGCAGCTGCGGCGGCCGAGCTCCCGACGGATGCGGCGCGGGCGGACGCACGGCGCCCGCGGGCTCGGGGTCGGTCGCGGTGGCGGAGTCTCGGCGGAGGATCACGGCCTCTATCCTGCCTGATCGCCCCCGCCGCTCCCACTGCCCCGTTGCTTCCTCACGAATTCCACGGTTCCGACCGGCACCGGTGACTTATTCTTTCCATATCGTGATACTGGGGAGGGGTTTCTCGAACGTGACCGATTTACCAGGGACCGGAACCGCGGCGGGTTTCCGTGCCACTCGTGAGTTGCTCGGCCTCCCGGTCCCGTGGTGCGCGCGGTTCTTCGCGGTCGCGGAACGCACCGTCGAGCGGTGGGAGAAAGGGGCCTTCCAGATCCCCGACATCGTGGCCCGCGAACTCGCCGCCATCGCGGACGAGACCGAACAGGTGGTCGAGGCCATGGTCGACGCCATCGACGCCGGGGAGATCTCCCCCCGCCTGCACACCTACCGGACCAACGACGACTACTCCAAGCATGAGCCGGACACGCGCTACCCGGCCACATGGCATCGTGCCGTGTGCGCCCGCGTCATGAACGAGTTGCCACAGGTAGAGCTCCAATTCGTGGAGTAGGCGGCTGCCTCGCCTTCGCTCGGCCCGGCGCGGGCCGAGGACGGGCTCCGCCCGACAGCGCCCTCTCCTGCGGCTGCCTCGCCTTCGCTCGGCCCGGCGCGGACTGAGGAACAGGCTCCGCCCGACAGCGCCCCCTCCTGCGGCTGCCTCGCCTTCGCTCAGCCCGGCGCGGACTGAGGAACAGGCTCCGCCCGACAGCGCCCCCTCCTGCGGCTGCCTCGCCTTCACTCGGCCCGGCGCGGACTGAGGAACAGGCTCCGCCCGGCAGCGCCTCCCCCGCGACGGCCTCGCCTCAGCTCGGCCCGAGGACGAGTCCCGACCGGCAGCGCCTCCTCTGCGGCTGCCTCGCCTCCACTCAACCCCGCGCGGCTACATGCGGAGTTCGCGCGGCTGTGTCCTTGGATCGCTCGATCAACGGCAGGGTGCGCAGCTGACGTTCCAGATGCCACTGCAAGTGCGCCGCGACCAGCCCGCTGGCCTGCCTGCGCACCGCCTCGGGCGTCGCCTCGACCTGCTCCCACTCACCGCGCAGCAACGCCACCAGCAGATCGAGCACCCCGGGGGCGGGCGTCGCCGCACCCGGTGGACGGCAATGCACGCACACCGCGCCTCCGGCCGCGACATGGAAGGCCCGATGCGGGCCCGGTGTCGCGCACTTGGCGCATTCGTCCAATGCGGGCGCCCAGCCCGCGAAACCCATGGCGCGCAACAAGAATGCGTCCAGGATCAGTTCGTGCGGGCGCTGTTTGGCCGCGATGGCGCGCAGGGCGCTCGCGGTGAGCGCGTGCAGCCGGGGCGCGGGCGCACGCTCCTCGCCCGCCAAGCGTTCAGCGGTCTCCAGGACGGCGCACGCGGTGGTGTAGCGCCCGTAGTCATCGATGATGTCGGCGGCGAAAGCCTCCATCGTGTGCACTTGGGTAACGGTGTCCAACGTGCGCCCGGGGTGCAGCTGCACGTCGATGTAGGAGAACGGCTCCAACCGGGCCCCGAACCTCGACTTGGTCCGCCGCACCCCCTTGGCGACCGCGCGAACCAGTCCGTGCTGTCGGGTGAGCAGCGTGACGATGCGATCCGCCTCGCCCAGCTTGTGCTGGCGAACCACTACCGCCTCGTCCCGATACAGCCGCACGAGTGGAGTCTAATGCTGTGTTTGTTTTCCAGCGCCTGCGGCGCTGGGTGTTCGCGGCCCCCTTATGGCTCGCGTGTGCGCGACCGCCGCTTGCTCCTTCGTCGCCAAAGCGGGGGGCCCCCACACCCCCGCCCGGCCGCCCACCGAACA
>NZ_JBSGEZ010000028.1:0-92993 GCF_053603155.1 Nocardia sp. NPDC004260
ACTGCCTGACCCGCGGCACCGCCTACAACGAAGAAACCCACGTCAGCAACCGCCAACGCGTACTCGCCGCCTGAGGTTGACAGAAGGTGTCTCATTCGTCGGGCTCGTCGCGCGGCGGCAAGTATGGCTCGGCCTCCTCGGGGTGGCCGCCCGCGATGCTGCGCGCACGCGCGAGTTCGGCATCGAGTTCCGCCCCCAGCAGGATCGCGATGTTCGAGATCCACAGCCAGACGAGGAAGACGACCACGCCACCGAGGGAGCCGTAGACCCGGTTGTAGGAGCCGAAGTGGCCGACGTAGAACGCGAATCCCCAGGACGCGCCCGCCCAGAGCAGGACGGCTATGGCGCTACCGGGCGTCAGCCAGCGGAATCCCGGCTGCCGCACGTTCGGCGCCGCCCAGTACAGCAGGGCGAAGACCAGACCGATCAGTGCCATCATCACCGGCCACTTGACGATGCCCCACACCGTGATCGTGGCGTGCCCGAGGCCGAGCCACCGGCCGATCTGCTCGGCCAGCGAACCGCTGACGACGACGCCGACGGTGCAGGCGCCCAGCAAGACCACCACCGCGGCGGTCAGGGCGACCCGCACCGGCACGGTCTTCCAGACCGGGCGCCCCTCCGCGATGTCGTAGATGGCGTTGGTCGCGCGCATGAACGCGCCGATGTAGGCGGACGCGGTCCACAGCGCCGACGCCAACCCGAGCAACGCCAGCGGTCCGGCCGGTGCTTGCGCTTGCTCTATGTTGTTCACCGCGTCGACGAGCAGATCGGTGCCGCTGCCCGGCGCGATCTCGCGCATGGTGTCGATCAGCGCCTTGGTGTCGTCGCGTCCCAGCATGCCCAGCCCTGCGGTCAGCACGATCAACCCCGGAAACAGCGACAGCACGCTGTAGTACGTCAACGCCGCGGCCCAGTCGGTGAGATTGTCTCTTTGGAACTCGCCGACCGACCGCTCGACCACGCCCCACCACGCCCGCCACGGCAGATCCGCCGGCCCGCGCAGCCGACGTCGCGTCGTAAACCTTTTCTGCAATTCCTGCGCCACCCGCCTCACCTCCCGCTTGCGGCGGATACCCGGCGGGTGGGCTCCGAAACAGATTCGCGGGCAGCGATGTTCGATGATTTCTGCTCACTCGGCGGATGCTCGGCACGGTGCGCGGAGGGCGGAAAATCCGTTGTTCCCCGTACCACGCAACCGTAACGTCGCTCGAGTTTGTCCACCGATCGACCTAAGGAGACCCATCGTGGAACCCGTCACCGAACGCGACATCAGATCGTCGTTCGTCAACTGTTCGAAAGGCGACGCCAAACGGCTGCCGGTACCCAAGGACCTGGACGAACGGCCCTGGGCGGATCTGGACTTCCTCGGCTGGAGCGATCCGTCTCTGCCCGGGCGCGGGTACCTGGTCGTCCCGCGCGACGACCGCTTGGTGGGCGTGGCACTGCGCTATGCCACCGGCGGCACCGGCCGGGCGCAGATGTGCACGATCTGCCTGACCACCCATACCGGCGGCGGAGTCTCGCTGATGACCGCGCACAAGGCGGGCGAATCCGGCCGTAGGGGCAACTCGGTCGGCACCTACATGTGCACCGATCTCGCTTGCTCGCTCTACGCGCGCAACAAGAAGCGCCCCGCGCTCGGGAGCCGATACCGCGAGGATCTCACGCCAGAAGAGAAGATCGAGCGGGTGCGCGACAACCTGAACACGTTCCTGGCGAAGCTGTACGCCTGATCCTCGCGCCCATCCACCGGCAGCCGGTGCGCTGCCCGCCAGAACGGAGGTAGATGCCATGTGCCGACATTCGACAACCGCACTATCGAGCCACCCCGAGTCGCCTACACCGCAACGGGGCTCGGGGTGGCCGTGATTCCTCGCCGGTCGAGTCGACCCGGATCGCCCGGGTCGTCCCGTTCGGTGAGGAATCCCCACTCCGGAGATCCCGAGCGCGTCAGCCCGCCGGTTCGTCGCGCGCGGGTTCCCACACCGCGCGCAAGCTGGGGGCGCCGGGGACCAGATCCGGCAGGTCGGGGATCGAGCCAGCCTCGGCGACGATCGGAGCGATGATCGCCGCGTGCTGTTCGCGGGCCAGCCGAGCCGCCTGTTTGCCCGCTTCGGTGACCGAACGGCCCAGCTGTTCCGGTGTGCTGCGCAGCGCGGTCGGCGCGAACCGTACGTCGACGAGGATGCCGGCCGCATCCACGGTCACCTCCACCGACTTGTCCGCCGACACGGCCGTGCACCGCAGGGCGGCCAGCTGGTCGCGCACCTCCGACAGGTGGGTGCGCTGCTCGGCGAGCGCATCCAGGATGTGGTCCACCTGGTTGCGGATTCCGCTGTTGGCGGAGCGCAGCCCGTCGCGTTCCCACCGGTCCACCGGCACCGACCTCCTCGAGTCCACCTTGTTCCCGACCGTCGAATCGCGTCCGGGAACGAGGCCGAAATTGTCCGGCAGGCGGGACGCGAAACGCATCGCGCGCATCCCGACGCTGGGAAGGGTCAGGTCGGTGCGGACTCGGTCTCGTGCACCGACAGCCAGCGAACCGCGCCGGGGTCATCGGTCGTCAGCACGGCGGTCACGCGGCGGTTGGTGACGCTCCCGGCCGTCCGATGTGTCTCCAGGAACCGCACCACCGCGATGTCGCCGGAGCGCAGGAGTTCCTCGACTTCGGACACTTCGATCACCAATCCGGGCAGAGCATTTCGCGCGCCGCGGAGACCCGCGAGCAACGCGCCGCGCCCGAGCAATTCGCCACCGGTCGTCACCATACTGAACCGTTCGTGCTGCGCCGCGGCGAACCGCTCGAACACCTCCGCCTGCGCTTGCGACCCGAGCCACGTCGCCAGGTCGGCGTGCAACCGCTTAACCGCAGCCACCAGATCCACACCCATGCGCGGCATCGTACGCAGGCGGCTCCCGACGTGGCGGTGAGCGGCGACCGCCCCATGTGCCCGGACCGCAGGGCGCGGTAGCGTCGGCGGCATGAAGATTCGTGGAGCGGTCCTGGAGCAGATCGCGGCGCCGGCGCCCTTCGCCGAGTCGGCGCCCATCACCGTGTGCGATCTGGAGCTGCGCGAGCCGGGGCCGGGAGAACTGCTGGTCCGGATCGAGGCGGCGGGGATCTGCCATTCGGACCTGTCCGTGGTGTACGGCAACCGGGTCCGGCCGGTGCCCATGCTGCTTGGCCACGAGGCCGCGGGCCGGGTGGAAGCGGTCGGTCCCGGTGACGGTGATATCGCGGTCGGGCAGCGCGTGGTCATGACGTTCCTGCCGCGGTGCGGTGAGTGCGCGGGGTGCGCGACCGACGGTCGCACGCCTTGCGTGCCCGGCAGCGTCGCCAACAACGCGGGCGAATTGCTCAACGGCGGCAGGCGGTTGTCCCGTGACGGCGCCGAGGTGCACCACCACCTGGGTGTGTCCGCTTTCGCCACCCACGCGGTGGTGGATCGCAGGTCGGTCGTGCCGGTCGAGGACGACGTGCCCGCCGAGGTCGCCGCCGTTCTCGGTTGCGCCGTGCTGACCGGCGGTGGCGCTCTGCTGAACTCGGCGCGACCTGGCGCCGGTGACCGGGTGATGGTCGTCGGCCTGGGCGGCGTCGGGATGGCGGCGGTGCTGGTCGCGGTGTCGCTCGCCGCCGAGGGACACGAGGTGATCGCGGTCGACACCGTGCCGGAGAAGCTGGCGCTCGCCCGGGAATTGGGCGTAAACGCGGCGTACACCCCGGCCGAGGTCGCCGAGCTCGGTGTGCAGGCCGAGGTGGTGGTCGAGGCGGCGGGCAACGTCCGTGCCTTCGAGACCGCAGTCGCCGCGACCGCTCCGGGCGGCACGACCGTGACGGTCGGACTGCCCGCTCCTGACGCTCGTGCGAGTATCTCGCCGTTGGCGCTGGTCGCCCAGGGGCGCTCCATCGTCGGCAGTTACCTCGGTTCCGCGGTGCCGTCGCGGGACATCCCCGAGTACGTCCGCATGTGGCGGGCGGGACGTCTGCCGGTGGAGCGTCTCGTCTCGGCGCACGTCGGGCTCGACGAAATCAACCGGGCCATGGATGAACTCGCCGCGGGCCACGCCTTGCGGCAGGTCATCGTCTTCGACTGACCGGGTGCGCCGCCGGAGCCCGCTCGACCGCGGGCGCGCGTCGCTCAACCGGTGGGCCGGTCCATCCGGTCGATGAATCGCTCCAGCAGGCGGGCGAACTCGGCGCGCTCGGCGGGGGTCCAGTCGGCCATGGCGGCGGCCATGGCGGCCCGCCTGCCCGCTCTGGCCTCGGCCACCGCCTGGTTCCCGGCGGCGGTCAGGCGCAGGACCGAACGCCGTCCGTCGCGCTGATCGGCGACGCGTTCCAGCAGGCCGGAGGACACCGCCTGGGCTGCGAGGCGGCTGGCCCTCGGCTGATCCACGCCGAGCGCGGGAGCGAGCGCGCCGACCGTGTCGGCCGCGCCGTCGGCCACGGCGTCCAGCGCGCGGAACACCGCGACGGGAATCGCGCCGTCGCTCAGCGCACCGCGTGTCTGCCTGCGCCGGATCCGAACCATCGCCGCTTCGACGGCGACGGTGATCGCATCGTCCTCGTCCATTCCCTCACTCTGTCATGCCCGGAATTCATATGTGAATACATCTAATTGTCGCAACACATGCAAGGTCCAGTCGCGGACGCTGGCAGGTGACGCACTCGCTTGCCGACAGACCACAGCGCGCCGACGACATCCGTGACGCGCTCGACACGTTCTGAGCCGACGACTCCGAACGGCCGACCGAACTGGCCGGGCTCGTCGCCGACGGGCTGGTCTCCGACGACGGGGGCGCGCTGTCGCCGACCGAGGAGGGTCGTGTCACTCACGACGAGGCCTTCGTCCGGATCGCCGGTCGCGGAAGGCAATTGGCGGAGGGGAATCAGCGATGAGCAGTTCGCCGGAACCCTGCGGATCCTGCGACGGATGGTCGTCGACCTCGCAGGCGCGCCGAACTCGGAGGCCGGTGCACCGCGCCGGACGCGATAGGCGGCTTCCTCGCCTGGCTCGGCCCGGCGCGAATCCGAGGGTGGACGTCGTCCGGCGGCGTTCGTCGAGCGGCCGCCTTCGCCTCCGCTCGGCTCGGCGCAGGGCAGCGCGGAGTTCTGGTTGCCGCTCTTTCGCCGGGCACTGTCGGGCGGCGGGCTCGCGGTCGGCCCGGCCCATTAGGCTGATCCCGACCGGAAACGGAACGAGGAGGTGCGGTGGCCATTCGGGTCGGAGTGCTCGGAGCGCGAGGCAAAGTCGGACAGGCGATCTGCGCGGCGGTGACGGCGGCGGACGATCTGGAACTGGTCGCCGCCGTCGACAAGGACGATTCGCTCGACGGGTTCGTCGCGGCGGATACCCAGGTGGTCGTCGACTTCACCCACCCCGACGTGGTGATGGGGAATCTGAAGTTCCTGGTGGAGCACGGCATCCACGCGGTGGTCGGCACCACCGGTTTCGATGAGGCTCGCTTGGCGGAGGTGCGGAGCTGGCTGTCGGGTCGCCCCGAAGTCGGCGTGCTGATCGCGCCGAACTTCGCCATCGGCGCGGTGCTGTCCATGCGTTTCGCCGAGCAGGCCGCCCGGTTCTTCGAATCGGTGGAGGTCATCGAGTTGCACCACCCCAACAAAGCGGACGCGCCGTCCGGCACCGCCTACCGCACCGCGGGCTTGATCGCCGCCGCACGGGACAAAGCGGGCCTGAACCGCAGTCCCGACGCGACGACAACCGAGCTGGAGGGTGCGCGCGGCGCCGACGTGGACGGGGTGCGGGTGCACTCGGTGCGGCTCGCCGGTCTGGTCGCCCACCAAGAGGTGCTGTTCGGCACGCAGGGGGAGACGCTCACGATCCGGCACGACTCGATCGACCGCTCATCGTTCGCCCCCGGTGTGCTGCTCGGCGTGCGTGAGATCGCGAACCGCCCCGGTCTCACCGTCGGACTCGACCCGTTCCTGGACCTGTGAGCCGGTGGCGAGCGCCGCGGCGTGGAGCGCGACCGTGAGCGGCTCGGAGCCTGCCGAGCGCAAGGGCAGCGGGGAAATCGTCAAGGTCGTCGCGCCGATCGCGGCGCTCATCTTGGTGCTCGTGTTCTATTTCCTGCTGCTCGGCCGGATCGCGTTCAGCCTGATCGGTTCGGGCGAGGCGGCGGCGATCGTGATCGGCGTCGGCGTGCTGATCCTGCCGCTGCTGGGCGTCTGGATCGTCGTGGCCACGGTGCGCGCGGCCCTGGCGCATCAGCATCTGGCGCGGCGCATCCACAACGAGGGCCTGGAACTCGACACCTCCGCGTTGCCGCGCCTGCCGTCCGGCCGCATCGAACGCGCGGCCGCCGACGAGCTTTTCGCGACGGTCAAGGCGGAGTGGGAGGCCGACCCGGACAACTGGCGCGTCTCCTACCGCCTCGCGCGCGCCTACGACTACGCCGGTGACCGCACCAGGGCCCGCGAGACCATGCGCCGCGCGGTCGCCCTGGAACGGCACGAGCGCGGCACCGACTGACGATCGCGCGGGCCGATACCATCGCAGGGTGGCCCGGTTGCTGATCATCCATCACACGCCGTCCCCGCACATGCAGGCGATGTTCGAGGCCGTTGTCTCCGGGGCCACGGACCCCGAGATCGAAAACGTGGAGGTGGTGCGCCGAGCCGCGCTGGCGGTCACCGCGTCCGACGTTCTGGCCGCCGACGGATATCTGCTGGGCAGTCCGGCGAACCTGGGATACATGAGTGGTGCGCTCAAGCATAATTTGCACGGTTACCGGGGTACTAGCTTACGGGTATTGGACCGTTGTCAGCGGAGCCTGGGATGACAACAGTCGTGGCGTGGGAGCGCGAGGTCGGCTCACAGCGCGAACTTGTGATGGCTAGCGATAGCCGTCTAGGTGGCGGCGAAGATTGGGACGCATGCGCGAAAATCTTCGATGTCGGTAGGTCGGACGCGCTGTTGGGGTTCGCTGGCAATACATGGCGAGCATTGCCCCTTATATTTCAGGTGCTTGCAACCACGAGATCCTACGAGGGATCGTTGCTACGAACCTTGGACTTACCAAAGTACGCCGGTCATCTTGAGCGCGTGTTGAATGTGGTCTTGGACCAAGCTATGGGACCAGCCGCAGCAGATCCTCCCGACTGTGAATTCCTGCTAGCGGGATGGTCCTGGTCCGAGGGTCGGTTCCTGATCTACCACTACCTATTCGACAAGGGTACTTCGCGATTTGTTCTTTCTGGGTTGCGGAACCCTCCGCCTTCTATCGCAAGGCCTGCCAAAGTCCGCTTGTATGGCGTAATTGGTGACGCTGGCCGCAAACTCACCGGCCAGCTGGCAAAGGGTTACAACCTTGGGGCCATGTCGGGGAAGCTCGATTACCGTCCTCTAGAGGCGCTGTACAAGCAGACGATGGATCCAGAAATACGCAGCGTGGGTGGCCCAGTGCAAGTCGCGAAGGTTTACAAATCAATCAGAGTTGAGCACTTCGCAACTCGCATCCACGGGAAGCTCTACATCTCTGGGCGTCCGGTATTACCTCACTCAGAGAACGTCGATCTTCGTGTGATTGCACGTGGTGAGGATGGAACGTGGGAAATCGAGCGACGGAAGGACTCGGCTGAGTGACGTGTCATCTGGTAGATGCTGAAGGTGTCGTTAAACAAAGGTCGCGCTTGTGACCCGCCTCCTGATCATCCACCACACCCCCTCGCCGCACTGCCAGGCGATGTTCGAGGCCGTGATATCCGGTGCGACCGACCCGGAAATCACCGGCGTGGAGGTGGTGCGCCGAGCCGCGCTGGCGGTGACGCCGACCGATGTCCTGGAGGCGGATGGGTACCTGCTCGGCACCCCGGCGAACCTGGGGTACATGAGCGGCGGGCTGAAGGTCGCCTTCGATGCGATCTACTACCCCTGCCTGGACTCCACGCGCGGGCGGCCGTTCGGGGCGTACTTCCACGGCAACGAAGGCACCGAGGGCGCGGAGAAGGGCGTCACCTCGATCACAACCGGTCTGGGCTGGGTGAAAGCGGCAGAGTACGTGACGGTTTCGGGACCTCCGGCCAAGGCCGACATCGAGGCGTGCTGGGAACTCGGCGCGACCGTCGCCGCTCAACTTATGCAGTAGCCGCCTCGGGATCGTCATCGGTCTCGGCGATAACCTGTTCGATCTCTCCTTGCTCTCCTTGTCGTTCTTCGCCTACGGCCTCGTGTAGGGACTTCCAGACAGCCGGGTCGGGTGCGGTGATGTTGTCCGGCAACGGCGTATCCACCGGTGCCGTCCATACCTGAACCTCCCTGTCCAGGATGGTCCTCGTGACGACTACGTTGTCGGTCAGGACATCACGGCTGACTGCCAGCACACCCTGATCGATCAACGATTTCAGCATCACCGCCGTGTAGATCACTCGGTCGCAGATTCGAGCGACCCCCTGGGCGGCGGCCTGGAAGCGGTCATCGATGCTGAGATCGCGGATGATGGGGGATCTAGGAGTCATCGCGTGTACGACGTCACCGTAGAGCCAGGCGTACATCAGCTTTCGGTCTGTGATCGATCCATTACGGGTACCTACGTAGTACGCCTGGGCGTCGAGATTAGCGTCGATGACCTCGCGCCAGTAGCCGCGCCACCAGTCCAAATCGATCTCGGTGCTGAGCTTTTCTGAGCCGACCACCTCTTCCAAGGCATCAAACACCTTGTCGTAGTAGATCGGCTCGCTGCTCAGTATCAAAGGGCGAACTCTGCTTGCGAGGGACTCCAATCTCTCCTCGTCGGGGAACTCGGCCCTGAGCCGGTAGTTCTCCTCCCCAGTCTTGGTGTTCACTGTGACTACGACGTTGATCTCGCCCTTATGAAGCCGCTCCATCAGCTCCGCCTGGTCTCGGATTAGCGAGTGCTCCATCACCCGACGAGCGCGAAGCAGAAAGCCCTCGATGATCGCCTGCGGTGTAGGTTTCTTTGCCATGTGTGGCACTGTAAGCACAGCCTCCGACAGCCCTCATTGGTACCGCCGCGAGATCCTGGACATGCTGCGGCGCGTGACCGTGCTCAAAGCCCCCAAAGGCCGCCGGTCGTCCGGCGCGTACTTCTCCCCGGAGTTCGTCCGGCTGGAGTGGATGACACCTACTGCCGCTGGACATTCCGCAGGAGCCCGATTCACCACCGACTAACGGCTCGGCCGAGCCGTGGTGTGTACGGAGTCGCCCTGGCGCTGTGTAAATCCTTTTGCAAAATCCCTGCTCAGAGGGGTCTCAGAGCTAGGTCAACGCCGGTTCGTGGCCTATCGTAGGTCCTACGCCCCAAGCGATGATCAACCTCCGCAGGGAGTTTGGGGCGGCTCCACGGAACGAACCACCGGGACCTACAGAGACGGACCCGGCAGGCGGAGTGGAGATGCCGCAAGCCGCGTTGGGAGACGCTGAGCGTCTTCCTCGCACGTAGACCCGGAGACCAGGCGCGGAGGCTGGTCGGCTCAGGGGAGCGTGCGGAATCACCCACTCACCCTGGGAGTTCCGCACAATGTCCGCCACCAGCCACTACCTCTCCACCACCGATATCGCGAAGCGGTTCGAAGTCCAGGTGGACACCGTGTACCGCTACGTTGCCGAAGAGGGCCTTCCGGCGCATCGCATCGCCCGCCGCTTGAGGTTTCTCCCCGACGAGGTGGATGCCTGGGTTCGCGCCCGGACCACCTCCGCCTCCGGGATGCCCACTGCCCCTGCCGCGGCGGTGCGCTCCGCCGACCCCGATTGGGTCGCCACCCAGCTGGCCCAGTTCACACCGGCTGACCTTCGCCGGGCGGGGGAAGTTCTGCTCTCCCTCGCGGGCACCCTGGACGGCCGGGGCGCGGCATGAGCCAGAAGCGGGACATGCCGTCCATGAACGCCATCGCGGACCACTGGCGCAATGCGGTCCCGGAGTGGCTGGAGCGCAAGGTGCTCGATAGCCATCCGAACGCCTGGCACTGGCCGTTCTGTTTCGGCTGTGGCTGGTTCGCGCCGGTGACGGGTAGGCGGCGTGACTCCTGGATCAGGGCGAACGGCTGGTTGGACCGGGCGCACCTGGCCGATCGCGCGCGCGGAGGTCCGGACACGCCGTCCAACCTGGTCCCGCTATGCCACCTGTGCCATGACGTGATGCCGTCGTTCGATGAGCGGGCTGTCGCCTTGGAGTGGGTGCGGATGCGTCCACGCTGCGAACCGCTCTGGCAGTGCCACACCGATGACCGGTTCGACTCCAGCTACCCGCCGAATCGCCACACCACGCTGATCCGCGCACGGGCGCGCTACCTGGAGACGCAGGCGAATATCGCGGAGATCCTGGCCGCTGCCACGGAGACCGGTCCGCCGCTGACCGCGCAGCGCTTCGCCCAGCTCGCACAGTGGATCGGCGGACCTGAGCGCCTGGAACACGCCATCGGCCGCGACTTCTGGCCCGTCATCGCCGCCCAGATAGCCGCGTAGCCCCCGCTGCCGCTGCCCATAACGCACTGGGTCCGTGGAATGCCTTGTCCCCGTGGTTCTTCCACGGACTCCTCTGCACCCACGTTTGCCAGAGTCCTATCAAGCCCTCGCCGACCCCAGGAGATCGACACCATGACCCCCGAAATTCCTCCCCGCCGCCGGATGGTCGGCACCAAAGAGGCAGCAGCGCAGATGAATTGCGCGGAGAAGACCATCCGGAAGCTGTGCCTGTCCGGCGACATCCCGGCGGTGAAGGTGGGCGCGCACTGGCGGATCGACCTGGACGCGCTGCCTGGCCGTGGCCCTGCGACGCCAGCCGCCGGACTCCCGGCCGAACTCATCGCGTCGCTGGTCGCGGAGGTCGTCATGGCCGCTGAGGTGCTCACCCAGGCTGATGCCCACGCCATCGCCGGAGTGGTGAAGCAGGCGTGGACGACCTCCGCCGCCGCGTAATCCCCAGGACGCCTGGCGAATCAGGCAGTCCTCCACCTACGAAACGGCCCGCCCCGAGTTCGCCTTCGGGACGGGCCAGAGAGGGGATCAACCCCATGAATTCCGAGATCGAGTCTATCCCGACGATCAAGCCCTTTGCCGAGTGGCGTGCCGCCGCCGCACTGGCCCCAGCATCCGAGCGTGATGCTCGGCTGGCAAAGGTGCTGGCAGACAACATGGCCCTATTCGACTCCTCGCCGCAGCTGCGGCACGTCGCGGCGTTCGCGCGCAGCCGTGGGGCTGGGGTCTACGCGACCCTCGGTCACGTGCTGATGCGGGTGGTTGCGATGGTGCCGAACACGGTGGTGCTGCCGCCGATCATCGGCACAACCATGTCACTGAACCAGCTGATCATGTTCTCGGGAGACTCCGGCGGCGGTAAGGACGCTGCTATCGGAGCTGCGACGGACGGCCTGCGTTACGTTGCTGACGGCCGCGCCCGGACCTGGAGGGCCGTCCAGCCTGGTACCGGTGAGGGGCTGAACCGGTCCTACGCCAAGGGCGAGAAGGTCGGCGGCAAGCCGATGGTCAGGTTCCACAGTCGGGCCGCGATGTTCGCCTTCCGGGACGTGGCGGCGTTCGAGCGGCTGGCCGAGCGGCAGGGCGCGACCCTGGTCCCCGAGTTGCTGAAGGCCGCGCACGGCCAGGAACTCGGGTTCGCCAATGCCGACCACGACCGGCGGGTGATCCTCCCGGCGCATAGCTACCGGCTGTGCCTGTCGATGGGCGTGCAGGAGGGCAACGGCGGAGCGCTGCTGAACGAGCAGGCGGTACGTGACGGTCTGCCGCAGCGGCTGTTGTGGCTGCCGGTGAAAGACGGGTTCGCGACCAGGCGCAGCCGCCAGAGCGCCAAGGCGGCCGTGTCCGGCCCACTGACACTGGATATCCCGCAGTTCGGAGTGAAGCCCTTCGATCCGCTGGACCCCAGCGCGGTGGTGGACCCGATGGACCCGGAGGAACTGGACCTGGTGGAGATCAAGGTAGCAGACCACATCGCCGACTTGATCTGGGATACGAACGAGTTGAAGAACGCTCACCCGATGGGGCGTCTCCCGGCCGGTATGGACCCGATGGCCGGGCACCGGCTGCTGACGTGCGAGAAGGTCGGCGCGGCCTTCATGGCACTGCACGGAGAGATGGCCCTGTCGGGAGAGCGGTGGCAGCAGGCCGAAGCCCTGATGGCCGTCTCCGACGCGGTAGCGGCCTACAACCTGGAGGCGATCGCAGAGGCGGACGTGGCCGAGGACCAGCGGATCGGCCGCAAGCGCGGCGTACAGAACGCGGCGGCTGCGGCCGAGTCGGCGGGGATCATCCGGGCCTTCGAGGAAGCTCTTGCGTCTCGGGTCTTGGACCTGCTGCGCAAGGGCGGCGAACTGGCCTACGGCGAGATCAGCCGCAACCTGAGTACGAACCAGAAGGCGCAGCTCGGTGACGTGCTGACCAAGATGGTGCGCGGCGGGAGCATCGAATCCAAGCGCACGGAGTATCAGACCGGCAAGTTCAGCACGAAATACCGGCTGGTCGAATGATGTCGGGGTGGGGCGGCGAGCTGCGCGGAGGCGCACCGAACGGCGTAGGCGGAGTAGGCGGCGTAGGTTCGCGGTGTAGGTTCCGTTTCCGCAGGTCAGAGGGCGTAGGTTCGCGTAGGTCGCCTACGCCGCTCCGCGAGCGGAACCCCCAAAGGGATTCCCCTCTCTATATGACGCGAAGCCCAATAACGCACGTAATAAGTGCTATATCCCTTCACATAGAGAGGGGTTTCGCCCTCCGGTGCGGCGTAGGTCGCCTACGCGAACCTACGCCCTCTGACCTGGCAAAACGGACCCTACGCCGCGAACCTACGCGACCTACTCCGCCTACGCCGCTGCCGCTGCACAGCTCGCCCCTCCGGCCCGCCGTGCCATACCCGGAGCACCGGAGCGCACGCCCAGTGCGCCTGCGGGATCAGGCCGACAAAGCACGGAAACCGTTGCACTGCCATCGAATTCACCCGGGCAACCCCGGCCCTACAACCCCTCAACCGATTGGAGCTGTGAAATGACCACCTCGTTGCGTCTCTCGCTGACGTTCGCCCCCGACCCCAACAACCCGGATGGACGGGGCGGCCCCTGCCCGCTGGAGCAGCGTCTCGCCCTCGCGGAGGCTGCGCGGCGCGTGTTGGCTGTGCGGCCGTGCCCTGTGAGCCCGGACCTCGCGGTTCGGCTGGAGGCCGTGGCGAAGTACCGGTGGGCTGCGTCATGAGCACCGACAACGCACGGATTCCGTTGAACTCCATCAACTCCCGTGCGCCGCTGCCGCCGGGGCAGCGCCGGTTCCGCATCCCAGCGGACGAGGTGATGCGGCAGCGCCGGGCGGGCGGCGCATATGAGGGCCTGACTCGGATCGACCTGGCGGCGGCGGAGGTGGACCGGCTGAACGGTCGCGAACCTGCGCCTGAGAACCACCCCGAGACATAGACAGAGCGGCCCCGGTCGCTTCCCAGAGCGATCGGGGCCGGTAACCGTGAAAGGACTGCGAATCCATGATGACCGAGACCCTGCCCCGCCCTCAGCGCCGGGCCTTCGTTCCGCCGCCGCCCATCCTCGACCCGTGGTTCTACTGGCTGTCGGACTACTGCCCGCGTTGCGTGCACACCGCCGCCTGGCGGCCGGACAGCCTCACCGAGCCGCACGCCTTCACCTGGACGGGCGGCGCGACGGTGACCACGGCGCACACCTGCGGGTGCTGCGGCTCCCGCTGGACCTTCACCTGGCCGACTGCCCTTGTCCTTGAGCCCGAGGAAGCCCCCGAAACGTTCTGACCTGCCGGAACGGGCACCGCGGATTGTGGTCTAAATCACCCGCAAATCGTCAATTTATTCCCACTTACCCATCCTGACAAGGCATTTCGAGACACATAGGAGAACGAACCATGATCGAGTTCAGTGCCCGCGTGGGAGTGCCCGCCGGGCAGAGCTACAACGACCGGTACGGCTACCGGGGACCGAACCCCCAGGGGCGGGTCTACACCCAGGGCGAACGGGACCACCGCGCGGACTCCCTGGAGGTCCAGCGCGACCGCCGCCGGAAGCGGCTGACTGTGGTCTATGACGAACGCCTGCGCCTGTCGGCGGAGGTGGTGGAGGCGGTGGGCGGCGCATCGGCCGCTATCGCCTCCGACCGGCGGCCGACCCGGTGGACGACCGCGATCGGCGACGCCTTCGCGGAGATCGCGGCGGCGCTGACCGAGATAGCGGGAGCCGTGCGCACTCCCGTCCCGCACTGGCCCGCCACCCTGTCCGCTGGGGCAGTGGCGGATGGGGGATGGGCGTCGATGCTCGTGGAGGGCGCGCGGGGCATGGACGACGCCGTGAGCGCTGCGCTCGCGCCCAGCGCGCCGGGAGCGGCGAACACCTCGGAGTTCATCGTGGAGCGGCTGCGCACCATCGACAACGCCGGGCGGTCGCTGGGTGCCCACGTCGGGCAGATCCAGGCGGCGGAGGCTCCCAAGCCTCCGGCCCCGACTCAGGCCGCCGTGGCAGCGGCGGACCCGATGGAAGCGCTCCGGCGCAGGCACTCCCGCGAACGGGAGGAGCTGCGCGAGCGCCAGAGCGCCGAATGGGCCACGGCGAGTGCCGAAGTGAAGGCGGCCCGGATCGCTGCCCAGGCGGCACGGTCATGACCCGGACCGATGCACGGCCAGCCCGGAGGCTGGAGACCCAGAATCCGACTCACCACCCGGAGGCAACGACATGGCACGCCTGACCTTGTCCGATCTGACCGAGGACGAATACGGCCGCGTGCTGCTGGCTGTCCACGAGGCGGGACATGCCGTGATGGCGGCGCTGGCGGGCGGGTCGGTCACCAACTGCCAGGTCAACGCCGGGCACGGCAACGTGGAGTTCTACGGCCACGACCCGGCGCGCACCGCCGGTATCGCCTGGGCTGGATCGTTCGCCGAACTGCTGTTCGTCCATCGTGACCGCCCGCCGGAGAGTGCCGTCCGGGAGGCGTTCGCCGAGGTGTCCGCCGAGGACCGGGAGGGGATGACCTCCGGCCGTCCTCGGCAGGCCGAGGCCGATATCCGGTTCGCCATGCCCGCGATCCGCCGTCTGGCCTCGCGGATCTACGCCCAAGGGTTCGCGACCCGCACCGAGATCCACGCCGCGCTGGGTGTCCGGCCGGGCATGGATATCGACATGGTGCGCTGGGCGTACCGCAACCGCATCGACCCCGCCACCGTCACCCCGGCGGCGTGACCTAGGAGGTAATGACCATGCCGAAACCTGATATCGCCCAGGCCGACGAGCGGGACCGCCAGACGAAGGCGCTGGAACTGCGGATCGCTGGCGCGACCTATGACCAGATCGCGAAGACGCTGGAGTACTCGGACCGTGCCAGCGCCTACAACGCGGTGAGCGCGGTGCTCAAGCGCCGGGAGTCCACTGCCGCTGCCGAATACAGGGAGTTGGAGGACGCGCGGCTGGATCTCGCCCTGCGGAAGGTCGCGCCGGGAGTTGCGGCCGGAGACCTCAAGGCGATCGAGTTGTGGCTGCGGATTCACGATCGCCGGGTGAAGCTCCACGGCCTGGCTTTGCCGGAGAAGCTTCAGGTGCAGAACGTCGGCCTGGACCATGAAGCATTCACCACCACCGTGGACGAAGACATGCGGCTGCTGGGCATCCACCCGCAGATGGACGTGCCGCTGGTCGAGGACGACCCGGACGGGGAGCCCTGGGCCAACACCGGAGACCTGTTCCCGGGTGCGCGGTCCGCCCTGCCCGCCGCCGACAACCAGACCGGGCAGCCCAATCCGGCACCGGCGCTGCCGGACCCGACGCCCGTCCGCGCTCCGGTCGCTCCGCCACGGGATAGCCGGTGGGACGCGAGCATCGAAGGGCGGCGCTTGACGTGGGGTGACGTCCTGCGGTGAGACGGTAGGCCGCCGGAGGCGGGGATGTGCGCCGCCCGCCTCCGGCCCAGCCAATCCGTCAACCACATTGCAGCATTACTTAAAAGTATCGTTGCAGTGCTGGTCGGAGCGCTATAGGCTGGAAAACATGAAGGTCATCGCCTACATCCGCACCTCCACCAAGGATCAGCTTGCCGCCTACGGTCCGGCCCGGCAGCGGGAGGCGATCACCGCTTGGGCGAAGCAGCACGGGCACCGGATCGTCGCGGAGGTGATCGAGGACGTGTCCGGCACCGTGGCTCCGTTCGAGCGCGAGGCGTGGATAGACGTGGTGGCCCGGTGCTGCGACGGCGAGGCCGGTGGGGTGGTCGTCTCGGACCTCTCCCGGCTGTCCCGCGACCAGGTGCGCCTGGAGCTGACCATTGAGCAGATGGGCGTGTGCGAGGCGAAGCTGTTCTCCACCTCGGGCGAGGAACAGTCCATGCTCGACAACCCTGACGACCCACAGCGCAAGCTGATCCGCACGATCATCGCCGCCATCAACGAGTACGACCGGGCGATGATCGTGCAGCGGGTCCAGGCCGGACGGCGGATCAAGAAGGCGGCCGGTGGCTACGCCGGAGGACAGCCGCCCTACGGCTACCGGGGCGGTGACAGCTCCAAAGAACTGGTGCCCGACGAGGTTGAGCAGGCGGTGGTGCGCCGGATGTTGGCGCTGCGGCGCGAGAAACTTTCCACGCACAAGATCGCCGACGCCCTCAACGCCGAGGGGCTGACCAACCGGAAGGGCGGCGCGTGGGCGTCGGCGTCGGTGGCCCGGATCGTGAAGCGCGAGACCGAGACGGGCCGACACCACCCCCAGCCGAAAGGACGTACCCCATGAGTGGGACGGCCAACGTCAAGCCGCCGAAGACAAACGCGGAGTGGGTGCGCAACACCGAACGCCGCCTCGCCCAGACCGAACACCCCTCGTCCGCGCGGGTTGGAAACTGGGTCCTGTCCACCCACCCGGACACCGGCGACTTGATCGCTTCGAATGTCAACGGTGGAAGTTTGATCTTGGCCGAGCAGCCCGAACCCAGCGACACCCCGGACACCGTCACATCCCCGGCGTGCGCCGTGGTCGTAGGCCGTAGCTCCCTGCAATCCATCCCGTCCGGCGGCGCGTTCATCGTGTGGGACTCGAATCTGGCGGAGGTTGGCGGGGCGTGGGGCGCGGGAAGCGGCACGGTTTCCGCGCTGACCGTGCCGCAGAGCGGGCTGTACCAGATCGCGGCGTCGATTCATTGGGAAACGGGCGGCATCACGGCGACCTCCGCGATTTTCGTGGATGACCGCGCCGTGTTGTCCAGCCGGATCACCGATGGAATCGGAAGCTCGTGGATAACTTCCCAGGTCAATGGGCTTCGGAACCTTGAGCAGGGGGCGGTTGTGCGGATGTCCGTGAGCACCGGAGCCGGTAACAAGATCGGAGCAAGCCCTCTGACCGCGACCCCCGTCCCCTCCCAACTGAGCCTGATCCGGGTGGGCTGAGGCATCCGGATACCCTGAACAACGCCGAGACCCCGGCCGGATAGCTCCCGGCCGGGGTCTCGGTCTGTGTGCGTGGCGATCAGGCGGCGCTGTGTCTACGTCTACTCGCTGGTCTTCGGTCGGGCCGCGTGCCGTTGACCGGCCGCAGCCTCACCGTGTCGGCGGCGGCGGCCCGGCGCTCCCGCTCCACTCTCGCGCGGATGCCCTCCACGCTGCGCTCCGGCGGTATGCGCTCCGGCCACCACATCGCCCAGGCCAGCACCCCGAGGGGCAGCGTGATCACGGCGGCCCACCCGAGCGCGATCACCGGATGTCCTCGGCAAACACCGACCGCCGGGGAAGGCTGAGCCGGGGGTTCACGGTCTCCACGTCGGCGATCTCCTGGACTCTGCGCAGCTCCGCATGGTCCAGGTGGTCCGATGAGGGCATGAGCACGGTGTCGGCCCCGATGCACTGGAGCTGCGCCGACACCGGCAGCACCGATATCTCATCGGGCCAGACCAGCCGGTAGCCGAGCCTGGACGCCAGCCGCTCCACCCCCGCCCGGTCCCATTCGACGCTGAGTGATAGTTCGACATCTATCCATCCGAGCGCTCTGGGCTGGTCCGTTGTGTCGTGGGTCATAGTGTCCTCCGGTCATCCGTAATTGAACACTTATAAGTCTCCGTCAGAGGACACGATTACGCACGGTTTCCGTCTCATATAGGTATGGAGACGGATAGGTATGTAGACCTGAGAAGATTCGGCCGGGCACTCTGTCGGGCATCATGGAAGGTGATCTTCAGGTGACGCTAGGGCGCAACGTGCGTGCCATCCGGATAGCGCGTGGCCTGAGTCAGGAGGCATTCGCCGACGCCCTGGGTGTGCACCGGACCTACATGGGCACGCTGGAGCGCGGACAGCGGAATCTCTCCTTGCGAGCTGTGGAGCGGCTGGCTGATCTCCTGGGCATAGAGGACCCGCGCACGCTGCTGAGCGAGACCATGACCGTCTCCGTGACCGTGACCGACCCGGGGCAGTAGGTCCCGCTGCGTCGCCCGCGTAGACCGGTACCGTCCGACCCGACGCACGGAATCCCTACCCTTGCAACGGATTCCGTGCGTTATGCCATCACGTGACGGTCAGGGCGTTGGGTCGATGGTCACCGCATATGCCGCGCATTCGTACCCCACCGTCACCACCCGCTCGGACAGGGCATAGACCGTGTTGTTGTACGCCGGGACGCTGTGGCTTCCGGTGGTCACCACCTGCTCGAAGACCGGCGCGCGCCAGACGAACAGCGGGCCGGTAGCCACCAGGGTGTTCCCCAGCGCGGAGTCATACCCACCGCCGAACACCCACGTATTGCCCATGTTCGTCCGCAGCAGAGGCGAACCGCTGGCCGCCTTGAGGTATGCGGCCTGCACCGCCCAGCGCCGGGAGGCGTGGAGGTAGCCCGCATACCCCTGTTCGCCCAGGAACGCCTCCAGGGTGCCGATCGCAGTAGCCAGGTCCGGCACGACGGTGGGTGTTCCGGCGTCGGCCAGTAGCCGCGCGGCGAAGGCGGATTCGACCAGGTTCGGCTCGTGGAGGCTGCGGGTGTGGGTGGCGCGGGCCTGGACCTCCGCCTCCGTCTGGTCGGTCCGGCACTCCGAGGCCGCCCAGACCACCATCGGATCGAAGTGCAGCGGCGCGCCGCGCTCGCCCGCCGCCTTGATCGCCGGGTTGTCGTCGCAGAGTTCGGTGGAGTAGGTGCCTACGCCCGTGTCGCAGTTGTACGGGTAGAGGTCGACACCCGCCAGCAATTCCCGGGTGGGTTCGGTGGTGTCGAACACGCTCGCGGCGGCGTAGAGGCCGTATCCCTGGGTGGGCAGCGGCAGCGCTTCGAAGACGACGGGCAACGGGGTCGCGGCGGTAGTGGTCACGGTGTCCTCCTGATCGGATGCCCCGAGGCTACGAACCGACCCGGCAGCGCTGTCCTGCGCGAAGGGGAGCGGACACCCCGGCCGGGGTCTGTACGGCCAAGTCCAAGCTCTCCGGCCGGGGTGTCCGCTGGGGGCGCGACGTGACCGACTACCGCAGCAGGACCGTCGCGCCCTGGGGCAGACGGTAGGCGCTGGCCGTGCACAGACCGACCCCGGAGACGCCAACGGCCCGACGCTCCGGGCATCGGGCCGTGGTGTGAGCGGCCCACTGCTTCGGGCTGGGGACGCTCTGCCGATCGCGATAGGAGTTCGAACCGATTCGACGCCTCCAGTCTAGAAAGGTGGGGTGTGCGCTCCGGGCGCGCCACGGCCCGGCCGGATAGCTCCCGGCCGGGCCGTTGGTCGGTGGTGAATCAGGCAGCGCTACGACGCCCTCCAGGGCTACACGGGGCGGCGGCGGGGAGTGATGTTGATGCCTTTGCGCTTGTCCGCCCAGCGGCCCTTGCCGATGCGCTCGATCTCGATCACCAAAACCGCCTTGATGAATTCGCGCTGCGCGACCAGATCCAGCCCCCGCCACATCTTGACCGGATCAGGGGCTGTGGCGAGCGCTTTGACGGCCGGGTCGATGAACGTCGGCGCGGCGGCGGCTTCGGCCTCGGTGATCTGAGCCTCCAGCCGGGTAGCGACCCGGGCACCCGTGGCTGCGGGCATCCGCCCTTCGGCGATCTCCGTCTCCACTTCCTCCAGCTGGCGGCGCAGCTCGGCCAGCCGGACTCCGGCGGTGGGGTCGGTCGCGGGAGTCTCGGCCAGAGCCTCAAGCGCCTCCGGGGTGGTGAGGATGCCCTCAACGACTGCGTGTACGGCGTCGTCCACGATGTCCTGTGTGCGGGCGACGCACATCTTCTTGCAGCCGTACACCGGCCACTTCCGGCCGTCTACCTTGGACTTCCCTCCCCAGCGCCGCCAGACGGGCTCCTTGCAGACGGCGCAGGTCGCGATGCCGGAGGCGAGGTACTTCACCGGCACGCCACGCGGTCCGGACGTGCGAGCGGCGAACAGCGCCACGAGGTCGTTGTGCTGGTCCTCGGTGAGGATCGCCTCCCACGTCCCCTTGCCGTGAATGACGCCCCGGCCGCGCTTGCCGTTGATGACCTCGCTGTGGGTGCGGAAACCGGCCAGGGTCGGATTCACCAGCAGGCGACGGAGTTTCGCGGAGTCCCACCCGCGCGGGTCCTTGGTCTCCATCCAGCGCACCGTAGAGCCGAACGACTGGCCGTCGAGCACGCGGCGCGCTGCCTCCCGGATCAGCGCGGCCTGCGCCGGGTTCGGCTCCCACCACTTGCTGATCACCCGGCCCTGCTCGTCGGTTTCGGTGGCGACCCGGTATCCGTAGGGGATGCGCCCGTGGGGCTTTCCGGCGGCGAGGTTGGCGCGGTGGGCGCGCATGATCCGGTCCCGGATCTGGTCGGCCTCCTTCTCCGACAGCAGTGCGTCGAGGCCGGTCGCGAACCGGTCATCGCCCTTGGTGAGATCGAACAACTTCCCGTTGTACGACCAGAACACCCCCAGCTCGGCGCACAGGTCCCGCAGCTCCACGTAGCGGCCGAGTTCACGCTGAGCCCGCGACGCCTCCCAGGTCACCAGCACGTCGCCGGGGATGAGGGTCATCTTGAGGCGGGCGTACTCGGGGCGGTCCTTGGTGGCGTAGCGGGAGGCGGAGCGGTCGTTGTCGGTGAACACCTCGAACACCGGCCAACCATTGCGCTCGCACACCGCGCGGCACTCGGCCTCCTGCTCATCGACGGACCGGCCGCCTGCGTTGTCAGAGCTGACACGGGTGTAGATGAGGGCGCGGAGCGGGGTCGTCATAGTAGGGGAGTTTAAGACGTAAATACACGCGTTCGACACGTTCTACTATCCGTGCCTGGACTCCACGCGCGGGCGTCCGTACGGCTTGTATCTGCACGGCAACGAAGGCACCGAGGGCGCCGAGCGCGGGGTGGCGAGCATCACCACCGGACTGGGCTGGGAGCAGGCCTCCGCCGCGGTCGTGGTCTCCGGTCCGCCCGCCAAGGAGGATTTGCAGCGGTGCTGGGAGCTGGGCGCCACGCTCGCGGCCGGGCTCATGCCCTGATCCCCCGAATTCTGGTGTCTGACCATGGCGCACCATTGCCCGGCATACTGTCTGCGATGTTGTCGCGGTGGGGATGTGGACGAGTACCTCGGGATGGGAGAGCCAGGTGACCTGGGCCGAAGGGAGCGAGAACGCCCCGCGCCGAATCGGATTGGTCGAGGACCACGAATCGGTCGCGATCGGTCTCGCCGCGATGCTCGCGCGGGAAACGGATCTCGATCTGGTGCTGACCGCGGGCACCGTGCCGGAACTGCTGTCCGCCGCCGACGGCGCGCCGAAGCTGGATCTGGTGGTGCTGGACCTGCGGCTGGCCGACGGGTCCTCGCCCGAGGACAACGTGCGCGCCCTGCGTGACCGCGGCATCGAGGTGCTGGTCTTCACCGGCGCGGACAACGCCTTCCTGGTGCGGTCCGCCGCGCGCGCCGGGGTGCTCGGTGTGGTGCGCAAGTCGGAGGACGTGCAGACGGTCGTCGCCGCCGTCCGCCGTGCGGCCAGCGGCGAACAGGTGGTCACCACCGACTGGGCGGCCGCCATCGACGGCGACCCGCAGCTATCCGACGTGGGCCTGAGCCCGCGCCAGGAGGAAGTGCTCACGCTGTACGCGTCCGGGGAGAAGGCATCCCGGGTCGCGCGGTTGACCGGTCTGTCCGAGCAGACGGTCAACGACTATCTCGGCCGCATCCGGCAGAAGTACGCCGACGCCGGTCGTCCGGCGCCCACCAAGACCGACCTCTACAAGCGGGCGGTGGAGGACGGGTGGTTGCCGGTTCCCGAGCGGCAGCCGCGCGGATGACCGCGTCCAGCATGCTGGACACTCCGTCGAACCCCCGTTCCCGCCCGCTCGACCGGCCGCGTGCGAGCCGTTGGCGTCGCGGAGTCGTCGCGCTGTCCAGGGAGAAGGCCTCCGAGGGCGCCGCCGATCGCATCCTGCGCCGGTTCGGTTTCGCCATCGGCATCGCCGGCGTGATCGCCGCGATCGTGGAGCTGCCCGAGATCGCCGATCAGAGCCGCTTCGTTCCTGTCCAGTGGACGATCGTCGAGGTGGTGCTGGCGTTCGGACTGTTCCCGGTGCTCGCGGTCGTTTCGGTCGGCATGGGCCCGCGCGTGATCCAGCGGGTGGCCGCCGCGGCAGCGGTGAGTTTCCTCGGGGCCATGGCGGTGGTTCCGGTGGCGTACGCGACGCCGAATGCCGAAGCGGCTTCGGTGTGGCTGTATCGGGTGTTGGCCCTCGGCGTGCTCGCGGCCGTGCTCGCCTGGCGTCCGCCGCTGGCCGTGGCCTACCTGGTGGTGGGTGCGGCGTTCAGCGCGCTGGCCAATCTGGTCGTGCTGCGGGAGACCACCGCGCTCGCGCTGCTGGGCGATTTCGCCAGGGCGGCGGGCCTGAGCGCGCTGTTCCTGTGGTGCGTGATCTATGCCAGGGCGGCGGCGGCCCGAGTGGATCGTGAGTCGGCGATCGAGAGCAGCCGCGCGGCGGCGGTCGCGGGCACGGCGGCCCGGGAACGGGAACGAGCGCGATTCGCCGCGCTGATCCACGACGCCGTGCTGTCCACTCTGCTGGATGCCTCGCGCGCCGGGACCAAATCTCCGGTGCTGCGCCGCCAGGCTGAACGGACCCTGGAACAACTCGACGAGTGCCGGGGCGCCGAGATCGAACCCGACCGCCTGGACGCGCAATCCGCGATCGGGTTCCTGCGCTCGGCCGTGCACGAGGTGAACCCCGGTATCCGGTTCACCACGCGGCGCTGGGCGGGATTCGACGATCTGCACCTGCCGGTGGACGCCGCGAGCACGATCGCGGCCGCCCTGGCCGAGGCCGTGCGCAACAGCCTGCGGCACGCCACCGTCGTCGGGCGAGAGGTGCGCCGGACCGTCACTGTGACGATCAGCGCCGGCGGGATTCGCGTGGTGTTCCGCGACGACGGAGCAGGTTTCGACCTGAGCGCGGTGCCCGTCGATCGGCTCGGCATCTCGGTGAGCATCCTGGGCCGCATGCGTCAACTGTCCGGCGGTGCCGGGTTCGTGGAATCCGAGCCGGGCGAGGGAACGACCGTGACGTTGGTGTGGGGCGGGAATGGCTGAGACGGAAGCCGAATTCGGGTTGCGCGATCTGCTCGGGCTCCGCGACCGCGCGGCCTGGTTGTTCCTGGTCGTGCTCGAAGCGACCATCGTGCTGTACATGGTCCGGAACTTCTCGGAATCGCCGGTGGCCGCGGCGGTCGCGGCGCTGATCGTACTGGCGCTGGCCGGTGTCGTGGTGATGGCGGCGCAGACCGACCCGCTGCCTTGGCCCGCGACCGTGTTCGTCGCCGCCTCCGGACCGCTGGCCACCACCCTGACCTCGTTCGATGTCGAGCACGGTTGGTCGAAGCAGGTGTGGACGGCGTTCGCCGCGTCCTATGTGCTGGCCGTGCTGGTGCTGCGCGGACGATCGGCCGCGGCCTGGCTCGGTGTCGCCGGCATCGGCGTGGTGATCGCCGTGGTCGGTGTGGTGGCGGGCCTGCGGGAGGGCGTGGTCGTCGGTTCGATCGTGCCGGTCGCCACGGTCGCCGGGGTTTCCCTGTTCGCGGCGATCATGCGGCCCACCCAGCGGTCGCTGCGGCTGCTGCGCGACGAAGCGGCCATGCGCGCCGCCGCCGAAGCCGCGATGGCCGCGGAGAACTCCGAACGCACCCGTCAGCTGGCTCGGTTGGACGCGGTGGCGCGCCCGATCCTGGAACGCATCGCCGACGGCGACGAACTCACCGCCGCCGAGCGGGAACAGTGCAGGCTCCTGGAAGCCGAACTCCGCGACGGGCTCCGGGCCCCGCAGCTGGCCACCGACCAACTCAGCAGCGCCGCCCGCGGAGCGCGCTCCCGCGGTGTCGAGGTGATCCTGCTCGACGACGGCGGTTTCACCGGCGTCCCGCATCGGGTGCGCCAGCAGGTGATCGACGCCGCCACCAGGGAACTGGACGCCGCCAACGACGGTTCGGTCACCGTCCGCATCCTCCCGACGGGCCGTCGCATCCTGGCGACCGTCCTGGCCACCGCGTCGGACCGCGACCGCCGCACCGAGATCGACGCCACGGGCGCGGTCACGGTATCCACCTGACCTGTCGGTGCCGCATGGCATCGTTGTCGGTTATGCGGAAGATGGGTGCGGCGGCGGCGCGGCGAACGGCGTTGGCGGCGCAGGGCTTCGGGGCGCGCAAGCCCGGTCGGATCACGCGGCGGACGGTGCTCGGCGTGCTGGACCGGACGCAGCTGCTGCAGCTGGATTCGGTGTCGGCGGTGGTGCGCGCGCATTACGCGCCGGTGTTCAGCCGGATCGGGCCCTACGACCGCACGCTCCTGGATCAGGCCGCGTGGAGCAACGGCTCGCGGCGGCCACGGTCGCTCGTCGAGTATTGGGCGCATGAGGCCGCGCTCATCCCGGTCGAGGACTGGCCGCTGCTGCGCTGGCGGATGCGGCGATACGAGCACGGGCGCTGGTCCGGCATGCGCAAGGTGGTCGAACGCAATCCGACCTTGGGCAAGGACATCCTGGACGTGATCACCGCGGTGGGCCCCGCCACCGCGGGTGAGGTGGAGCGCCACCTGGAGCTGGACAAGCCGCGGCCGAAGGGCTCCTGGTGGAATCTCAGCGATACGAAGATGATCTGCGAGCAACTCTTCGCGGCGGGCGCGCTGTCTGTGGCCACGCGTGTGGGGTTCACCAGGCACTACGACCTGACCGAGCGGGTGCTGCCCGCGGAGGTGCTGGCACGCGACGTCACCGAGCAGGACGCCGTTCGTGAGCTCGTGCTGCGTGCTGCCACCGCGCACGGCATCGGCACCGAAGCGGACCTGCGGGACTACTACCGCCTCCAGCGCACCCAGACCGAACCCGCCATCGCCGATCTGGTGGACGCGGGCGAGCTGATCCCGGTGGAGGTGGCGGGCTGGGGGAAACCGGCTTATCTGCGGGCGGGCACTCCCACGCCGCGTCGCATCGAAGGCGCGGCGCTGCTGTGCCCGTTCGACCCGCTCATCTTCTTCCGCGCCCGCACGGAGCGGATCTTCGACTTCCACTACCGCATCGAGATCTACACCCCGGAACACAAACGGGTGCACGGGTACTACGTCTTCCCGTTCCTGCTCGACGGCGAACTCGTGGGCCGCGTCGATCTGCGGGCGGAACGCGCGAACGGCCGGTTGTGGGTGCCCGCCGCGTTCGCCGAGCCCGGCTACGACACTCCGGCCACCGCGCAGGCCCTCGGCGGCGCGCTGCGCGAGCTGGCCGACTGGCTCGAACTGGACGAGGTCGCGACAGGCGATCGCGGCAATCTCGCCGCATTGCTGTAGCGCGTTCGAGTCAGATGTCTCGTTTGGGCCCGTACCCGCGCATCTGATCGCGCAATGCTCCGTGGACGGCGCTCGACAGCCACGAGTTCAGGGACTGACCACTCTGTGCGGCAGCCTCTTCCGCACGCGCCTTCATCTGTTCCACCAGCCGCAGCGTGACCCTGCTGATGTCCCCGGTCATCTCCTCGAAGGAGGGGGTCTGCTCGCCCACCGTGCTCTTGCGCACATCGATGGAGGCGTCGGTGCCGTCGACCGAGACGTGCACCGTGCGGTCGCCGAGCGCGGCGCTGACCTCGGCGGCGAGGTCCGACAGCGCGGCGAGCAGCACCAAGCGGGCCGGGCCTTCCGTCGCCGCGGCCAGTGCGGCCGCCGTGGCCTGCGTCTTCTCGTCGCCCAGCGCCGCGGCGGCGATCAGGTTCTCGCGCAGTTGGCCGGTGTACTTGTTCAAATCCATGATGTCAGTGTGACGTCATGAATGACATCAGGCAAGCGGCGAAATGACATCATCGGACCGTCGTCGATATGGTTTCGCGTCCTTGTTGCGGCCTGATCGCCGACGACGGTGTCGAGGGCGTGTCCCCGACCGGGTAGCCTTTCTGACCATGAAGAACGGTGAATCGACGCCAACGGAGCTGCGTGCGTCCGGCACGGTAGGTGTCGCGATGGTGACCCCCTTCAGCGCCGACGGCAAGCTCGACGTCGATGCCGGGGTCGCGCTCGCGGCCCGCCTGGTCGACCGCGGCGTCGACCTGCTCGCGATCTCGGGAACCACCGGTGAGTCGCCGACCACCACCGAATCGGAGAAGGCCGATCTGCTGCGCGCTGTCGTCGACGCCGTCGGCAAGCGGGCGACCGTGATCGCGGGGGCGGGCACCTACGACACCGCCCATTCGATCGAACTCTCGCGCAACGCGCAGCGGGCGGGTGCGCACGGTTTGCTCGTGGTGACGCCGTACTACTCCCGGCCCTCCCAGGAGGGGCTGATCGCTCATTTCACCGCCGTCGCGGATGCCACCGATCTGCCGGTCACCCTGTACGACATTCCCGGACGGTCGGTGGTGCCGATCGCCAGCGACACCATCCGCAAGCTCGCCGAGCACCCGCGCATCGTCGCGGTCAAGGACGCCAAGGGCGACCTGAACATGGGCGCCGAGCTCATCGCGAGCACCGGTCTGGCGTTCTACTCCGGCGACGACGCGCTCAACCTGCCCTGGCTGTCGGTCGGCGCGGCCGGATTCATCAGCGTCATCGGACATCTCGTGCCCGAACGGCTGCGCGCGCTGCTGGAAGCGTACACGGCGGGCGAGGTCGTGCGCGCCCGCGAGATCAACACCACGCTGCTGCCGCTGCACGCCGCGATGGCCAGGCTGGGCGGCGTCGCGATGAGCAAGGGTGGTTTGCGGCTGCTCGGCGTGGAGGTCGGCGAACCGCGACTGCCCCAACTGATGCCGACCGGCGAGCAGCTGGAAGTGCTCGCCGCGGACCTTCGAGCGGTCGGAGTGCTTTCGTGAGCGAGTCCCTACCCCGTCGCCGCCGTCGCGGCGCGTCCCGTCCCGCCGGAGCGCCCGCCGCACCGGCAGAGCAGACGCCGTCGGAAACCGTCGCGCTGCCCGAACCGGCGCTCGACGAGACGACGGTGGCCGCCGTTCCAGCCGAGCAGCCCGCGCCCGTGCAGGCGCGTCGACAGACCAGGACGCAGGAGCCGGGATCCCGGCGAGCGGGCCGTGGACGGGGACAGTCGGGTGCGCGGCGGGTCGAAGAGCCTCCGGCGCAGGCGGATCCGATCGCCGCGCACGACCGGCTCGGCGCTCCGCCCGCCCTCCCGGAGAACGGCCTGCGCGTGGTCGCCCTCGGCGGCATCGGCGAAATCGGCCGCAATATGACGGTTTTCGAGTACGGCGGCGAACTGCTGATCGTCGACTGCGGCGTGCTGTTCCCGGAGGATCAGCAGCCGGGTGTCGACCTGATCCTGCCGGACTTCCGCCCCATCGAGGACCGGATCGACGACGTCGTGGCCGTCGTGCTCACGCACGGACACGAGGACCACATCGGCGCGGTGCCGTTCCTGCTGCGGCTGCGGCCCGACATCCCGGTCGTCGGCTCGAAGTTCACCCTGGCGCTGGTCGCCGCGAAGTGCCGGGAACACCGCCTGCACCCGAAGCTCATCGAAGTGACCGAGGGGCAGCACAGCGCGCACGGCCCGTTCCGCTGCGAGTACTTCGCCGTCAACCACTCCATTCCCGACGCGCTCGCCGTCGCCATCCGCACGCCGGCCGGCGTCGCCCTGCACACCGGTGACATCAAGCTCGACCAGCTTCCGCTGGACGGGCGGCTCACCGACCTGGCCGGATTCTCCCGGCTCGGTGACGAGGGCGTCGATTTGTTCCTGGTGGACTCCACCAACGCCGAGGTCCCCGGCTTCGTCACGCCGGAGCGGGAGATCGGCGGCGTGCTGGACTCGGTGATCGGCAAGGCACGCGGCCGGGTCATCGTCGCGTCCTTCGCCAGTCACGTGCACCGCATCCAGCAGGTCGTCGACGTGGCCCAGAAGTACGGGCGGCGGGTGTGCTTCGTCGGCCGCTCGATGGTCCGCAATATGCAGATCGCCCAGGATCTGGGCTATCTCACCGTGCCGGAGGGCGTGGTCGTCGACCTCGACGTCGCCGCCACCTTGCCCGGCCATCGCTTGGTGCTGATCTCGACGGGTTCGCAGGGCGAGCCGCTGTCGGCGCTGTCGCGGATGGCCCGGGGCGACCACCGGCAGATCAACATCCGCCCGGACGACCTGGTGGTGCTGGCCTCCTCGCTCATCCCGGGGAACGAGAACTCGGTGTTCGCGGTGGTCAACGGCCTGGCTCGGCTCGGAGCCACGGTGATCACCCAGCAGAACGCCAAGGTGCACGTCTCGGGGCACGCCTCGGCGGGCGAGCTGCTGTACCTGTACAACGCGGTGCGTCCGACCAACGCGATGCCGGTGCACGGCGAGTGGCGCCACCTGCGTGCGAACGCGGCGCTGGCGGTGGCGACCGGGGTGCCGCAAGAGCGAGTGGTGCTCGCCGAGGACGGCGTGGTGGTCGACCTGGTCGACGGCATAGCCTCGGTCGTCGGCCGGGTGCCGGTGGGACACGTCTACGTCGACGGGCTTTCGGTGGGCGACGTCGGGGAATCGACGTTGTCGGACCGGCTGGTGCTCGGCGAGGGCGGTTTCATCGCCATCACCGTCGCCATCGACGAGACCACCGGCAAGGCGGTGAGCACGCCGGAGCTGAGCGGACGCGGCTTCTCCGACGATCCCACCGCACTGCTCGATGCGGCCGAACTGGTGGAAGCCGAACTGCTGCGGCTGGCGGGCGAGGGCGTCACCGACACCCACCGCATCGCGCAGGGCGTGCGCCGCGTGGTGGGCCGTTGGGTGGCCGATACCTACCGTCGTCGTCCGATGATCGTGCCGACCGTGATCGGCGTCTGACCTTCCGCACAGCGAAAAGCGCCGGGCAGCCCAGCTGCCCGGCGCTTCTCACGCGGTAGCGGCTTACTCCTGGCAGGCCGCGGACTCGATCTTCGCGCTCTTGACGATGTTGCAGGCGAAGGTGTGGTCGACCTTCCACTGGCCGCCCTCGGACACGAATTGGATGAACGCGCTGTCCACCGGGGTGCCGTCGATGGTGACCTTGGCGTCGGCCTTGAGCTTGCCGTCCTTCGGGTCGCCCACGTTGGTGACCTCGACGGTGACCTTCTGCTTCTTCGCGGCGTCGACGAGGTTGGCGACCAGATAGGGATCCTGCTCGGCGGCCTGAATCCAGCTGATCTTCTCGGTGTTCGGCACGTTCGGGTCGAACGCCTTCTGCAGCCGCTCGTTGAGCTGCTGCGTGGTGGGCTTCGGCAATACGGGCGAGGACGGCGTGGTCGGCGCGGAGCCTGCCTCCTTGTCGCCCTTGCCCGAGCCGCCCTCCAATTCACCCGCGGGATGCCCGGGAGCGGCGCTGGTGCTGGGAGACGAGGAGTCGTCGTTGGAGGCGCAGGCGGTCAACGAGCACGCCAGTGCGGTGAGGACGACGGCCACGGTGGTCCGGAAAGTGCGGTGCTTCACGTTGTTTCCTTCTCGAATTCCGGGCGTCAGCCGTGGTTGGACGTGCAGTTCCAGTGCACGATGTAGGCATCGGAATCGTTGTGCGCCAGGGCCTGTCCCTGCGCGCTGCGCCGCGACGACGCGTACCCCCAGCTCCAGGTGCCGGTGCCACTGGAGTACGCCACGGCGCCGCAGCCGTTGCGGAACCAGACCACCGACTGGCAATCCCCTGCGCCACAAGAGTTGATCGCGCGTTGCTCCGCGGCAGCCGAGTTCGGGTAGTCGTAGGAGTACCCGATCAGACCGGTGGAGGTGGACAGCGCGATCGCGCCGTAGTTGTTGGTGTAGGCATTCGCGGCGGGCGCGCTGACAGCCAGCGCGGCACCTACCGCCGCGAGCGCGGCCACACCGGTAGCAAACTTCTTCACGAGGATTTGCCCCTTCTTGTCATTGGCCCACGACCCGATGGACCGAGTGACAAGGTACAGAGCCGATTCTCATTACGCTAGCCGGAGATTTCCCGGCAGGGAGAGCCGCGAATGCCGTGCTATGGATGCACGTCGATCGGCGTGGCGCCAAGTGTGGCCCACGGTCAGCCGCCTCGCAACCCGGAGGCGGGACTCACACCGCCTTCCTGTGCGGTGAAATCCACTGAACCGCAACGTCGTAACGATCCGGTTCCGGATGAGGCCGAGGCGCGGCAGTGCTTCGGTTTCCGCGGTCGGCCGCGGGCTGCGGTCAGATCCCGGTGTGGGATCGGCTGGTGGCGCGGCGGTTGCGGTGATCGCGGTGCGTCGTGCCGCGCGGCGGCATGGCCGAGCGGTCGGTATGTTCGGGACTGTGACTATGGCACAGCGGGAACGCCGGGGAATCGTCGAGGCGATGGAGTCCGCGGGACCGGACGCGCGGACGCTCTGCGGTGCGTGGACGGTGCGGGACTTGGCCGCGCACTTGGTGGTTCGCGAACGGCGGCCCGACGCCGCGCCGGGTATCCTGCTGAAGCCGCTCGCGGGGTATCTCGAGCGCGTGCAGGCGAAGGCGGCGGGCAAGCCGTTCCCCGAACTGCTGGAGCTGGTACGTACCGGCCCGCCGTGGTGGTCGCCGCTGCGGCCGGTCGACGCCGTGGTCAATCTGTCGGAGATGTTCGTCCATCACGAGGACGTGCGCCGCGCCGAGCCCGGTTGGCAGCCACGCGAACTGCCCGCGGCCGACGAGGAACAGCTGTGGTCGGTGCTGCGCAAGATGGCCAGGATGGCCTATCGCAAGGCGCCGGTCACGGTGGAGCTGGCGACGCCGGACGGCAGGCGCACGGTGGTGCGGTCCGCCGCCGAGGACGTCGTCACGCTGACCGGCAAGCCGTCGGAACTGGTATTGCATGCCTTCGGCCGGGACGAAGTGCGGCTGGAGACCGCCGGATCTCCCGAGGCCGTCCGGGCGGTACTCGAGTCCGACCGGTCGTTCTGATTTCCGCGCCGCCATCCCGTCGCGCGGGACCCGGGACCGGCGAAAAGCCGCCAGAGGCGCAACGGCACCAGTGTTGCGGATGGTCCGGATGGGGCGATTGCGGCTAGCCTGGGGCCATGGCAGGTAAGTCCCGCAGCACCACGACCAGTCGGGCGCGGGCGGGATCGGCGCGGGGGAGGACCACTGCGGCGCGGTCTCGCGCGGCCACGCCCCGCACCGCCACTCCCCGCACGGCGACGCCCAGGGCGACCGGCACGCCCCGCCGACGCGCCACCGCTGCCCGGCGCCCGGCGCGCCGTCCGTCCGACACGGCTCCGCTGACCGTGATCACCCGGGGTATCGGCAGCGGCTGGGCCATGCTGGCCCGCGGGCTCGGCGCCACCACACGCGCCCTGAGCCGTGCGGGCGAGATCGAACACGGACATCGGCGCGACGGCGTCGCGCTGGCGCTGATCGCGGTGAGCGCCGTGATAGCGGCGGCGGTCTGGTTGTCGGCAGGCGGTCCCATCGGCCACCTGGTCGAGGACGTGATCCGCGCGATCTCCGGATCGGCCTCCGCGGGTCTGCCGTTCGTCGCCTCCGGGATCGCCGTCGTACTGATGCGCACCGAACCGCGCCCCGAGATCCGGCCGCGGCTGGTGCTCGGCGGCCTGCTGATCGGCCTGCCGGTCCTCGGGCTGTGGCACATCGCCGCGGGCGCCCCCACCGACGCGCACGGGCGTTCCCGCGCAGCCGGTTTCGTCGGCTTCGTGACCGGCGGGCCGCTGACCGACGGCCTCACCGCCTGGCTGTCGGTCCCGATCCTTTTGCTGGCCATCGTCTTCGGCGCGTTGCTGGTGACCGGGACGACGGTGCGCGAGGTCCCCGCCAAGCTGCGGCGCTACCTCGGCACCGAGACAGGTGGCGGCGAATACGGCGAATTCGACGGCGACCGCGGGGACTACGACCCGGCCGACTACGACGCCGACGGATTCCCGGTGCATCGCGCCACCACCAAGCGGCGCGGTCGCACGCCCGCGGAGAACTACCCGCCCGACGAGTTCGGCGATCCCGACGCGGTCACCGAGTCTCTGGGCGAGCCCCCGCTGCGCGACGCCAAGCAGATCGGGGCCGAGGAGCCCGCGCCGAAACCGAAGCCGAAGAAGCAGCGCCCCGCCGCGGTGGTGGAGGATCAGACGCCACCGCCGCCGAAGCAGCTGGAGTTCGTCACCGACCGTGAGGTCGAAGGCGACTACACGTTGCCGCCGTTGTCGCTGCTGACCGACGGGGATCCGCCCAAGAAACGTAGCGCCGCCAACGAATCGATGATCGAGGCGATCACCGAGGTGCTGGTGCAGTTCAAGATCGACGCCGCGGTGACCGGGTTCGTGCGCGGCCCGACGGTGACACGCTACGAGGTCGAACTCGGGCCCGGCGTGAAGGTGGAGAAGATCACCGCGCTCGCGCGCAACATCGCCTACGCCGTCGCGACGGAGAACGTCCGGCTGCTCGCGCCGATCCCCGGCAAGTCCGCCGTCGGCATCGAGGTGCCCAACGCCGACCGCGAGCTGGTCCGGCTGGCCGACGTGCTCAAGGCGCCCTCCACGCGCAACGACCACCATCCACTGGTGATCGGTCTGGGCAAGAACATCGAGGGCGAGTTCGTCTCGGCGAATCTTGCCAAGATGCCGCACCTGCTGGTCGCCGGTTCCACCGGTTCGGGTAAGTCCAGCTTCGTGAACTCGATGCTGGTGTCGCTGCTGCAGCGGGCGACGCCGGACGAGGTACGGATGATCCTGATCGATCCGAAGATGGTGGAACTGACGCCGTATGAGGGCATTCCGCACCTGATCACGCCGATCATCACCCAGCCGAAGAAGGCCGCGGCCGCCCTGGCCTGGCTGGTCGAGGAGATGGAGCAGCGCTACCAGGACATGCAGGCCAACAAGGTGCGCCACATCGACGACTTCAACAAGAAGGTGAAGTCGGGGGCGATCACCGCGCCGCTGGGCAGCGAACGGGTGTACCGGCCCTACCCGTACATCCTCGCCATCGTCGACGAGCTGGCCGATCTCATGATGACCGCTCCGCGCGACGTGGAGGACGCCATCGTCCGCATCACGCAGAAGGCTCGTGCGGCCGGCATCCACCTCGTGCTGGCCACGCAGCGGCCCTCGGTGGACGTGGTGACCGGTCTGATCAAGACCAACGTGCCCTCCCGGCTCGCCTTCGCGACCTCCTCGCTGACCGACTCGCGCGTCATCCTCGACCAGCCCGGCGCGGAGAAGCTGATCGGCATGGGCGACGGCTTGTTCCTGCCGATGGGGGCGGGCAAGCCGACCCGGTTGCAGGGTGCGTTCATCAGCGACGAGGAGATCCACGGCGTCGTCGAGTTCACCAAGAACCAGGCGGAGCCGGAATACCAAGAAGGCGTCACCGCCGCGAAGGCGGGCGAGAAGAAAGACGTCGACCCAGATATCGGCGACGATCTCGATGTCTTCTTGCAGGCGGTGGAACTCGTGGTCACCTCGCAATTCGGGTCCACCTCCATGCTCCAGCGCAAGCTGCGCGTCGGCTTCGCCAAGGCGGGGCGGCTGATGGACCTTATGGAGACCCGCGGCGTGGTCGGCCCGAGCGAGGGGTCCAAGGCGCGCGACGTGCTGGTGAAACCCGATGAACTGGAAGGGTTGCTGTGGTCGATCCGCGGCGGCGGGGACGGCGGCGACTCCGACGAGTCGGCGTGATCCGGCTGGTTCCCTCGGCGAGATTCGAACTCGCATCTACCGGAATCTAGGTCCGGCGCCTCTACCGATTGGGCTACGAGGGATCGGTCGGGGTTCCGACCTGAAGGATTGGGCACGGACGGAGGGATTCGAGCCCCCGGCCCGCGGGTTTGGAGCCCGCTGCTCTACCGGCTGAGCTACGTCCGTTCGCACGAAAAAGGGGTCGCTCCTGGCGATTCGCCGCGGAGTGACCCCTTTCGATACGGTCTGCGAAAGACACGTTCAGGGGCGGCTCCGCGCGGCTCGCCAGGAGACATACCAAGCCGATAGCGCGGCGCCGGTGCGCGAGACATCACTCGGCGACACCCGTCGCTCCGCCGTCCCGGTCATCGTCTCGCCTTCCTGTGGTCTGATCTTCGCCGGCTCAGAAGGTAACACCGGATGTCGGTGTTGGGAACCGCTTTTCCCTAGCCGACGACCCTACCCGGTCAGTTCTTCCGTGCCTGAAGGGTATAGCTCAACGGTAGCCTTTCCAGGTGCCGGGTCCGCCGCCATTCACCGTCCCGGCCCGTTGTCATCAGGCCGGGCAGCGCGTTCCACGGAGCACTGCGATGTTCGACCAGGCCGGTCAGCGTGAGGTCCGGCGCGGCAGCGCGGTCACGACCTCGCCGAGACCGTGGGTCCATTCGTGCGTGATGGTCGGGCTGAACCGGGCGTCGGTCTCGAAGTAAGTGGTGCGGTAGTCGTCGCCCACGAACGTCGACGGTGGCACAAACGGCCGGGTGAACGCATGTGGAATTATGGGCGGCAATCACCCCGCTATCGCACGGTAACGGACAAATCGGGCATTATGGACATCATGTTCTTCGATCGGCACGCCGCATGCACGTAACCGCACTCGAATGGGGGATCACCGTCGTGGTGATCCTCGGCCTGTTCGTCTTCGACTTCTACGCCCACGTGCGCACCCCGCACGAGCCGACGTTCCGGGAATCCGGCTTCTGGTCCGGGGTCTACATCGGGCTGGCGCTGCTGTTCGGCGGCGTGGTCGCCTGGCAGTGGGGCTCGACCTACGCCGGGGAGTACTACGCGGGTTTCGTCACCGAGAAAGCGCTCTCGGTCGACAATCTGTTCGTCTTCCTGATCATCATGTCCACCTTCGCGGTGCCGCGGATCTACCAGCAGAAGGTGCTGCTGATCGGCATCGTGCTCGCCCTGGCCATGCGCGGCGCGTTCATCGCCGTCGGCGCGGCCGCGATCGGCGCGTTCAGCTGGGTGTTCTACCTGTTCGGCATGTTCCTCGTGTACACCGCGGTCAAGCTGTTGCGCGAGAGCGGCCACGAGGTCGAGGTCGAGGAGAAACGAGACAGCCGGATCGTCGCGCTGGCCAAGCGGGTCCTGCCGACCACCGATGAATACGCCGGCGACAAGCTGGTGACCAGGGTGGACGGACGCCGGGTGGTCACGCCGTTGTTGCTGGCGCTACTGGCCATCGGGTTCGCCGACCTGCTCTTCGCGCTGGACTCCATCCCGGCCATCTACGGACTGACCGAGCAGCCGTACCTGGTCTTCACCGCGAACGCGTTCGCGCTCATGGGCCTGCGGCAGCTGTACTTCCTGATCGGCGGATTGCTCGACCGGCTGGTGTACCTGTCCTACGGGCTGGCGGCGATCCTCGCGTTCATCGGCATGAAGCTGGTGCTGCACGCCCTGCACGAGAACACGCTGCCGTTCGTCAACGGCGGCGAGCACGTCGCGGTCCCGGAGATCTCCACGTCGGTCTCGCTGGGCGTGATCCTGGTCATCCTGGTGGTCGCGACGGTCGCCAGCCTGCTCCGCACGCGGGTCCGGGCGGACCGGTAGCCTCTCAGGGCGCGAAGGCGCCGAAGACGGGGGCCCATTCCACGGCGCGGACGTCGTCGATGAGGTTCGCCCGGGCGAACGGGTCCTGGGCGAGCAGGTCCTTCAGCTGTCCCGCGTCCGGCGAACGGAAGAGCAGCAGCGCTCCGGACCCGTCCGGGTACGGACCGCTGCTGAGCAGGGTGCCCGACTCGAGCAGACCGGCCAGCCAGGCTCGGTGCTCGGGTCGGTGGACGTCGCGGTCTGCGGCGGTGGCCTCGGAATAGGCGTAGTGGACGGCGAAGATCGGCACGGGTATCGCTTCCTGTGGGGAGGGGCTCAGAGTGTCAGCAGCATCCGAGTATTGCCGAGAGTGTTCGGCTTCACATAGCTCAAATCGAGGAACTCGGCCACACCGGTGTCGTAGGAGCGGCACATCTCGGCGTACACCTCGGCGGTGACCGGCGTGCCGTCGATCTCGACGAAGCCGTGCCTGCCGAAGAACTCCACCTCGAAGGTCAGCACGAACACCCGTTCCAGCTCGAGCTCGCGCGCCACCGCGACGAGACGTTGCACGATGAGCTTGCCCACACCGCTGCCCTTGACGTCGGGATGCACCGCGACCGTGCGCACCTCCCCGAGATCGGCCCACAGCACGTGCAGCGCGCCGCAGCCGACCACGCGGCCGTCGAGTTCGGCGACCCAGAATTCCTGTACCGCCTCGTAGAGGGTGACCAGGTTCTTCTCCAGCAGGATGCGGCCGGCGTAAACGTCGACGAGGCGCTTGATCTCGGGCACGTCGGAGGTTCGCGCGCGTCGGACGACCGGGAGGGAGCTCTGCGCGGCCGAAGCCGCGCCCGGATACGCGTCGCTGGTCGAACCACCTAGTGGTCCCCGAGAGGTCATGGGGTGCACAGTAGTCGGCTCGGCTACCGATAGTCTGAACGTGTGCCGCAGATCCAACCGTCCAACTCACCGCATCGCGCCGGGCGTCGCGGCGGTCAGACGAGGCGGCCGTGAGCGAGTCGATCGCCGGTGAGGCGACGGCATGAGCGTGCAACCCGACGAGACGGACCGCCCCTGGAGCGCGCCCGCCCCGATCCGTCCCGGCTTCGCGCCCGCGCAGGCCGAGAGCGGCCCGCCGCTGCTGAACATCGCGAACGTGCTCACCATGTTGCGCATCGCGATCGTGCCGCTGTTCGTCGTCGCGCTGTTCGCCGGAGATGGTCACCAGACCGGTTGGCGGATCGCCGCCGCGGCGCTGTTCGGCCTCGCCGCGATCACCGACCGGTTCGATGGGCAATTGGCTCGCAAATACGGGTTGGTGACCGATTTCGGCAAATTGGCCGATCCCATCGCGGACAAGGCGCTGATCGGGTCCGCGGTGATCGGCTTGTCCGTGCTCGGCGACCTGGCCTGGTGGATCACCTTGGTGATCTGCGGCCGGGAGATCGGCGTCACACTGCTGCGTCTGATCGTCGTGCGGCGCGGGGTCATTCCCGCAGGGCGCGGGGGAAAGCTCAAAACACTGGTCCAGTCGGTGGCCATCGCCATGCTCCTGCTGCCGCTGTCGGGCTGGGTCGCCGGTATCGGCATGCTGCTGATGTATGTGGCGGTCGCGCTGACCGTGGCCACCGGGCTCGACTACGTCGGTCAGGCGGCCCGGGTGTGGTTCGCGGGCGGCCCGGGGCGAAACCGCGGCGCATGAGCGATCCGCTGATCGCCGACGTGCCCGCCATCGATCTCGTTCGTGCGCTGGTGACTGTGCGGCAAACGGTAGCCACCGCGGAATCGCTGACCGCGGGTCTGCTCGCCGCGACCATTGCCGGGGTACCGGGCGCCAGTGCCGTGCTGCGCGGCGGGTTGGTGGTCTACGCCACTGATCTCAAGCACAGCCTCGCGGGCGTCGACGCGGAGGTCCTCGCGGCCGAAGGCCCGGTGGCGGCGAGCACCGCCGAACAGCTGGCCGTCGGCGCGCGCACGCGCTGCGGCGCGGACTGGGGTGTGGGGCTGACCGGCGTGGCGGGCCCCGATTCCCAGGACGGGCACCCGGTCGGCACGGTCTTCCTCGGACTGGCCGGTCCCGGGCACACCGAAGTGATGCGGTTGAAACTCCCCGGCGACCGGTGGACGATCAGAATCGGTGCGACGCGCACGGCGGTGGCGGAATTGCTGCGGTGTGTGCGGGAGGCGGGCACGGATCCGGCCGACCGCGTCGGGCGGAGCGGCTGAGGTGCTTCCCGCGGGAACCATCCGCCCCGGTTCCGACGTTGTGCCAGAAAGAACGGCATGCGGGGGGTCGGCGATCGCGTCGGCCCCGCGACCGGGAGCGAAGGAGAACGAGATGACGCTGCTGCGAGAGGCGATCGGGGACAGTCTGCGGCGTGCGCGTCTCGCCCAGAGCCGGACTTTGCGCGAGGTGTCGACATCGGCGCGAGTGAGTCTCGGCTATCTCTCCGAAGTCGAGCGGGGTCGCAAGGAGGCCTCCAGCGAACTGCTTGCCGCCATCTGCGAAGCCTTGGACGTCCCGCTGTCGCGGGTGCTGTGGGATGTGAGCACGATCATGGCCGGTGTCGACGCGGCGACGGCCGGCGCGCCCGCGGACGAGGCCGCGGCCGCCGCGGCCGAGCCGGAGCGGACGGCGGCCGAGCCCGCCGCGCAAGCCGAGTCCGCGTCCGCGGCGGCCACCATGTCGGCCGACGCCGCGGCGCGGCCGCTGCCGCTGGCGGAGGACACCCGGATCGTCATCCCGGCTCCGCGATCGGACATGTTGGTCCTGGTGAAAGGTGCGTGACCGGCGACGAGATGCGGCCACGGCGGCAACGCTGCGGGCCGGTGCGGAAAGCGGATAGATTCTCCGTAGGCGTCGGTTGGGCCGGGTTCGCCCGGCCCTGGTGCCACATGGTGGAGGATAGGCACATATCGGGTGCGTGACGGTCGCGCACTGGAGTCGCGCCGGAGCGCGGCATGTCAGATGGAGGCGGGATCAATCGATGGCTAATCCGTTCGTCAAGGCCTGGAAATACCTGATGGCCCTCTTCGACGCGAAGATCGAGGAGCACGCGGATCCGAAGGTCCAGATTCAGCAGGCTATCGAGGAAGCCCAGCGGCAGCACCAGGCCCTTTCGCAGCAGGCCGCCTCGGTCATCGGCAACCAGCGTCAACTGGAGATGAAGCTGAACCGGCAGCTGGACGAGGTCGAGAAGCTCAACGCCAACGCACGGCAGGCCGTCCTGCTGGCCGATCAGGCCACCGCGGCGGGCGACACCGAGAAGGCGATCCAGTACACCAACGCCGCCGAGGCGTTCGCCGCGCAACTTGTCACCGCCGAGCAGTCCGTCGAGGACCTGAAGGTCCTGCACGACCAGTCGCTGCAGGCGGCCGCTCAGGCGAAGAAGGCCGTGGAGCAGAACGCGATGCTGTTGCAGCAGAAGGTCGCCGAGCGCACCAAGCTGCTCAGCCAGCTGGAGCAGGCCAAGATGCAGGAGCAGGTCTCCGCCTCGCTGCAGCAGATGGATTCGACGCTGTCGGCGCCCGGCAGCACGCCGAGCCTGGACGCGGTGCGCGAGAAGATCGAACGCCGCTACGCCAACGCGCTGGGCGCCGCGGAACTCGCGCAGAATTCGGTGCAGGGCCGCATGCTCGAGGTGCAGCAGGCCAGCATCCAGATGGCCGGGCACAGCAAACTGGAGCAGATCCGCGCGTCCATGCGCGGGGACCAGCTGCCCGCCGGTGGCGCCCAGCCCGCCATCAATCCGGCACAGGCCGGTTCGGCGCAGCCGCAGATGAACAAGGGACAGGCCGCGCAGCAGTAGCCGCCTCCGGGTGTTCGGCGAACACGTGTCGGTGGGGGCTGGTTCACTGGAGGACAAGGCGTGGGGACCCGACCGGCCGGCCGTCGGCCGAGTCGGGTCCCGGTCTGTCCGATGTGTGCAACCGGTGGGAGAGAAGGTATGAGCGGCAGTGCATTTCGCGAGCGTGGGCCCGAAACGCGGCGCCTGCGCGGGACGGCGATGATCCGGGCCCAAGCCGCGCTCGCGCCACAGCCGGGCAGCCTGCCGGACAGTCTTCGCGAAGTCGGTGAGAACGCGCTCGTCGCCGTGCGGCGCTGGGCCGATCCACGGGAGCGGGAGTTGCGCCGCCGCCGCAGGGCCCGCCGCCGCAGCTTCCAGCTGGGCACGGTGTCCGGCCTCACCACAGTGGGAACCGTTGGGCTCGTCGCCCTTTCGGCGCCGGTGTGGGCCGTGGTCGTGGTCGGCGGCGGCGCGGTGGCACTGGTCACCGGCGCGGCGCTGAGCACTCGTCGCTATCTGCGACTGCGGGGAGCGCCGCTGCCACATGCGGTGTTCCTCCCGCGCAAGCAGCCACCGGTATGGTCGAACGCCCGCCCGTCGATCGCGCGTCTGGTGCGCGCGGAGAAGGCATTGCACGGCTTGGGCGTTCAGATCGCCCGCTCGCATCGGCTGCCTCCGGACGAACTGGCCGACATGCTCGAGACCGCCGCCTCGGGTGCGGCGGCGCTCCATGCGCTGGCTGCCGACATCACGGCGATGGAACAGGGGCTCGGGGCCATCGGAAGCGCGAATTCGCCCGCGGCGGTGGCGCTCACCGAGAACCTGCGGCTGATCCTGGCCAGGCTCGACGCGGGCGTCACGGAGTATGAGCAGGTGGTGGCCGCGGCGGGCCGGATTCTCGCGGTGCCGGAGACCACCGTGGTGCGGCACAACTTCGACACCATCGTGGCGGATCTGCGCCACGCCTCCGACCGGCTGGACGGGTGGGCGCAGGCCCTCATCGAGGTGGCCGACAAATCGGTGCCCGCGTCGCCGCGGCCACCGATCTGATCCGGGCCGGTCAGCTCGGCCGGTCCCGGCGGCGAAGTTCCTCGGCTCTGGCCCGAAACGCCGCGCCGACCAGTTCGCGGCTTTCGGCCATGAGGTCGAGCACTTCCCACGACGCTTTGCGGGCGGCCGATCCGACGATTCCCGCGATCGCCGAACCGTGCCGCCGGGCCGCGGCCGCGAGTTCCTGTGCCAGCTCGTTCGTCTGTTCCATCGGGGTCCCGGCCGTCAGAGGAGATTCAGTGCATGACTGTGTGCTGATCGGGGTGTCTGCGTCATTGGATCATCCCTTCCCTGGTGTCGCGCAGCGCCGTTTGGCGTTGAAGATTAGAGTACATCCGTGCACTGAAGTCGCATCGGTCTCGACCGCGCCGGGGGATCCCGCGCACGCCCGAGCGCTCGCGTCCGCACCGAGTGGTCGTGTGGGCGCGGCGCTCGAGCGATCGGTAGGCTGCGGCGATGCGGTTTCTCTCGACTCGCGAACGCGACGGCGGGGTGATCGGAATGACGAGCAGCCTGGATCGCTGGCTGGTCGGCCGCAGTGCGCGCGTGCGGGCGACTCCGGCGGACCGGGCGTTGAGCACCGCCGCCGACAAGAGTCGCTTGTGGATGGCCCTCGGGGCGATCTTGTTCGTCGCCGGAGATCGCTCGGCCCGCCGCGGCGCGGTGCGCGGGCTGCTCGCGCTGAGCATCGCCAGCGGCGTGGCCAACGGTGTGGCCAAGCCGCTGTTCCCGCGCCGTCGTCCGCCGGACGAATCAGTTCCGTTCGTGCGCAGGCTGGTCGCGCCGCCGGTCTCGTCATCGTTCCCCTCCGGGCACGCGGCCTCCGCCGCGGCCTTCGCGACGGGCTTGGCGCTGGAATCGCCCGCGGCGGCCGTCGCGGTGGCCCCGATCGCCGCCGCGGTGGGATATTCGCGTGTGCACATCGGCGTGCACTGGCCCTCTGATGTGGTCGCGGGCGCGCTGTTCGGTAGCGCGGTCGCACTGGTCACTCGGCGGTGGTGGGCGGTGCGCGACGACGAACACGCCGCTCTCGGTCCGGTCGAACACATCGACCCGCTGCCGAAGGGCGCCGGATTGCTGCTGATCGGCAATCCGCACGCGGGATCGGGCGATGGCGACGACGCGCTCGCCGACCTGCGTGCGCGACTGCCCGCCGCCGAGGTGCTGGAACTCGGCGGCGACGATTTCGAGGAGCGGGTCGACGAACTGGTGCGGCGCGGCGATCTGCGCGCACTCGGCGTCGTCGGCGGGGACGGAACGGTGTCGGCCGTCGCGGAGTACGCGGTCCGTCACCGGTTGCCGCTGGCGGTCTTCGCGGGTGGCACGCTGAACCACTTCGCCAGGGACGCCGGAGTGGAGCGGACCGACGTGACCGTCGCCGGGCTGGAAGCGGGCGAAGCGGTGCGGGTCGACGTGGCGGGTGTCTGTTTGGACGGCGCCGAGCAGCGCACCTTCGTGAACACCGCCAGTCTGGGCGGTTATCCCGATTTCGTCCGTGTTCGCGAGCGCTGGGAACGGCGGATCGGCAAATGGCCCGCGGCGGGAATCGCCATGGTGCGCGTGCTGTTCCGCGCCCAGCCGCTGCACGTCACCGTCGATGGCGACCACACCGCGCTGTGGATGCTGTTCGTGGGCAACGGCACCTACCACCCGGCCGACCAGATCCCCATGTCGCGTCCGGAGTTGCGCGGCGGCACCCTCGATGTCCGTTACCTGCGCGCCGATGTTCCGTTCTCGCGGCTGCGGCTGGTGTTCGCGACGTTCACCGGCACGCTGGCGTACTCGCCCACCTATCGGCACCGCAGGGTTTCCCGCGTGGATGTGCGGGTCGCCGAGGAGGCGGTGTCGCTGGCCACCGATGGCGAGGTCGACCATCGCGGCAGGGACTTCCGATTCACCAGCGGACCGTCGGCGCTGATGCTGATCAAGCGTGGGCGGGCGGGGAGCTCGCAGCGAAATGGATAACAAATAGCTATCAGATAGCTGTGTCATCGCTTCTGTCGCGGCGTGTCGGCGAATTGGGTGCTGAGGCTGGTTTGGTCGAGCAATGCGCGGGTAGTTGCCAACATGTAGCTGATCATTTCCGGTCTCGTCTGGGGCCGGGCACATGCACTACTGGCAGGAGCACGTCATGCTCGATGTTTCCTACCGTCGATCGCTGCTCGACCAGGACACGCAGCGGCTGGACGTCAGCCGGTATCTGACGTGTGACAGCGCCGAGGACCCGGTGCGGCTGTCGCGCAGAACGCAGCGCGTCGCCGCGAGCCCCGACGTCACCGATCGACCCACCAGCGATTGAACTGCTTTTCCCAGCACGCGCGGTGGACAGCCGCGTTCTGTCGAGCTGCGCATCGCACGGACGAACTGCGGAGGAACCCCATGACTGAAATGCTGGAAACGCTCATCGGCAGCTCGGTGTACGGCCCTGAAGGCGAGAAGATCGGCAAGGTCAAACGGGTCTACGTCGACAACAATTCCGGATCGCCCACCTGGATCGCGGTATCCACCGGTCTGTTCAGCGCCGACGCGTTGGTCCCGCTGGCGGGCGCCGAGCATCGCCCCGAGGCGGCCGTGTTGCAGGTGCGAGTCGGTAAGGATGCGGTCAAGGCCTCGCCGCAGCTGGACCACAACGGGCAGATCAGCCCACAGGCCGAGCAGGAACTGTTCGACCATTACCAGATCGATCCGGATCAGTCCGCCTGGGATGTCTACGGCAGGCAGCCGGTGCCGCAACCGCCGCGCACCCGCCCCGCGATGACCCGGCCGCCGGAGCGGCGGACCGGGGAACCGGGAGGCGTCGCGACGGCGCGTATGCGGAACAACCCGGGTCCGGACGAGGAGACGTTGCGGATGCCGGCGTCCGGCGATCGGTCGCGCATGGGCCTGGATCCGATGGTCGACCCCTACGCGGTCGACACCGCCGATCTCGGTATGCGGGAACCGGATGGCATGCCGCACGACGATCCTCTGGCCGACGAGTTGCCGGACGCCGAGCCCCGCTGATCGGCTCGTCCTCGACGATGGTGTGCGCGTCCTGCGACGCGCATACCATCGTGGCGTATTCGGGACGGGAGATCTTCGGTCGGCGGCGAAACCCCGATCGCCGCGCGACAAGCGGGGCGCCGACCTAAGGGGGAACCCTGATTTACACCCCGAAATGCTTCCTCACCTGGTGATTTCCGCTGATTCAGGTGCCATGCTCGAAGCGTAAACCGACTTCTTGGAGGCATCGAAATGTTGTGGAAGATCATCGGCATCGTCGCGGTCGTCTGGATCGCGCTGGCCGTCATCGGCGCGCTGATCAAAGGCCTGTTCCCGATCCTGGTGATCAGCGCCATCGTGTTCGGGCTGTACCTGCTGTACAAGGCGGTCTCGGGCTCGGACAAGTCGACGGTGAGCAAGCTGTAGCAGACGAGTGCCGCGATGTGGGTGTGATCGGCCCCGGAGGGGGTGTGGCAGGCTAGGCGGATGCGAGTAGCCGTCGTCGCAGGGCCCGATCCCGGTCACGCGTTCCCCGCAATCGCGCTGTGCTCGAAATTCCTGGCGGCCGGTGACGAGCCGGTCCTGTTCACCGGTCCGCGGTGGTTCGACGCCGCGCTCGCCGCCGGAATCGGGGTGCGCAGACTGAAAGGCCTGGCGCCGCGACCGGTGGACGACGACACCGACGCCGGGCAGCGCATCCACGAGCGGGCCGCGCACATCTCTACCGAGATCCTGCCCGAATTGAGCGCCATGCTGCCCGAACTGGTGATCTCCGACGTGCTGACCGCGGGCGGCGGGATGGCCGCGGAACGGCTCGGCGTCCCGTGGGTGGAGCTGTCCCCGCATCCGCTGTACCTGCCGTCGAAAGGGTTGCCGCCCATCGGAAGCGGGCTCGCGCCCGGTTCGGGTCTGCGCGGTCGGGTGCGCGACGGCGTACTGCGCGGCATGACCGCACGCGCCCTGCGGAACGGGCGTCGCCAGCGGGAGCGGGCGCGGGAGAGCGTCGGCCTCCCCGCGGTCGATCCCGGGCCCGCCGCGCGCCTGATCGCCACCCTGCCCGCGCTCGAGGTACCGCGCCCCGACTGGCCGGAATCCGCCCACGTGATCGGTCCGCTGCTGTGGGAGCCGACCGACGCGATCCTGGACCTGCCGCCCGGGGACGCGCCGCTGGTCGTGGTCGCCCCCTCGACCGCGCACACCGGTGTGGCGGGCATGGCCGAGACCGTTCTGCGGGCGTTGGAGGGAACCGGTATCCGCGTGGCCATTTCGATGCTGGACACGCCGCCCGCCGATCTTCCGCCATGGGCCACGGCGGGGTTGGGGCGGCAAGACGAACTGCTGACCCACGCGTCCGTCGTCGTCGGCGGCGGCGGTCACGGCCTGCTCGCCAAAACGCTGTCCGCCGGCGTCCCGATCGTCACCGTTCCCGGCGGCGGCGACCAGTGGGAGCTGGCCAATCGGGTGGCGCGACAAGGTAGTTCGATCGTCGTCCGGCCGCTTTCACCCGAGGCCGTCCGTGCCGCGGTCGGTGCGATCCTCACCGATCCGCGCTACACCCGAGCGGCGAGGGAGGCCGCCGCCACGCGCGATTTCCCGGACCCTGTCGCCCTGTGCCACCAGGTCTGTTACGCCGTCCACCCCTGACCGGGGCGGGTGCCGGGCGTGCCCCTGACCAGCGAACGAGCGGGACGGGAGTAAGTTCGGGACGGTGCGGTTGACCGAGTTTCAGGAACTGTTGCATACCGAGTTCGGTGTGGCCCGCGGCGACGCCCTGCTGTCCGACCACGTGATCCCGGCGTTGGGCGGGCGCACCGGCGCCGCCGCCATCGAGGCCGGAACCGATCCCCGCGACGTCTGGCGCGCCCTGTGCGCCGAATTCGACGTGCCGAGGACGCGCTGGTGAGCGCCCCCGGGCAGGTGGAGCGCGACGAGCCGCTGTACCGGTTCGACGAGCGGCAGCGGATGATCCCGCACGACCCGGATCGGTTGGCGGTCCGGGTGGCGCAGGCACGCCCCGACGACTTCGCGAGCTACCGGCAGACCGGCATCGAGTTGATGCTGCTCGGCCGCTACGACGAGGCGCTCGAGCACCTCGATCGCGCGCTCGAACTGGTGGACACGGAGCGGCGCCGGATCACCGTGTGGATCAACTTGGGCGACGTCTACCGCTATCGCGGCGACGCGGGCACCGCGGAGACGTTGTACCGCCGCGCCGTGGAACACGCGCGAGTAGCCGCGCCGGAGGTGCTCTCGTTCGCCGTGCAGCACCTGGGCAAGGCGCTCGCCGAACGGAACCACCTGGCCGAGGCGCGCGAACTGCTGGCCGAGGCGATGCGGCTGCGCGTGGCCGAGGGCGATCCCGAGGAGATCGAAGCCACCCGCACCGCGCTGGACACGCTGGCCGAGCTGCCGATTCCGTTGCCGCCCGCCGTCGCGGCGCTGTTCGGCGAGGCGCCGAGCTGGTCGGACGAGCACGAGGGCATGAGCGGTGGTGTGGTGCGCGTCGACGGCGCCTACTGGCTCAAACGCGGTCCGAAGGCCGTCGCCGAGTATCAGCGGCTCACCTGGCTGCGTGAGCGCGGGATCGCCGTGCCGGAGGTGACGGCGTTCGAGGACGACGTGCTGGTGCTCGCGGATGTGGGCGTGCCCAGCTTGTCGGCGGGCTCCGGCAGCGCCCACGCGGCCTCGATCGGCGCCGCGCTGGGCGCGCTGTTGCGCCGGCTGCACAGCATTCCGGTCGCCGAATGCCCGTTCGACGGACGCCTGGACGTCGTGCTGGCGCGGGCGCGCCGCAACGTGGTCGAAGGTCTGGTGGACGCGGACGATTTCGACGACGACAACGCCGGGGCCACCCCCGCGGAGATCCTCGAGCGGCTGCTGGCACAGCGGCCGGAGCGTGAGGATCTGGTGGTGGCGCACGGTGATTTCACCCCGCCGAACGTGCTGGCGAACGGCGTTCTCCTCGACGTCGGCGGGCTCGGTGTTTCCGACCGTTACCGCGATCTGGCGCTCGCCGTCCGCGACCTGCGCGCGGATTTCGGCGAAGCGGAGGTGACGGCCTTCTTCGCGGCCTACGGACTGGCCGAGCCGGACGAGAGCCGCTTGACGTATTACCGGCTGCTCGACGAATTGTTCTGAGCCTCAGGGCTTTCGCGCGTAGTGCCGCGCCGCTTTGGTGCGGTTGCCGCAGGTGGCCATGGAGTGCCAGCGGCGGGTTCCGTTCTTCGAGGTGTCGTAGAAGAACAGCACGCACTCCGGATGCGCGCATTGGCGGATCCGATCGGGTGCGGTGCGCAGCAGCTCCAGCAGATTGTCGGCAGCCAGCCAGCCGGGCAACCAAGCTCGCTCCGGGACGTCCACCAGGTCGGCGGGCCCGGACGCGGTGAGCGCGCGGCGGACGCGGCCGTGTTCCAGCACGTCGTTGAGTCCGGCGGGGGAAGCGTGCACCACCACGTCGTAGATGGCGGTCCGAGCGGTCAGCACCGCGTTCAAGGTGGCTTCGTCGGCGGTCGCGCGATCGGTGAGTCCCGCCGACGCCAGCCAGGTGCGCAGGCCGGTGACATCGGTGAGCAGGTCCTGTGGTCCGTGCTCGATCCATCTCGTGTTCAGCAGATCGAGCGCCAGGGGTTCACCGAGGTGGGGGCGTGGATCGGGCATGCCCGAGGGTACCGAGTGGGCGCTCTCCTCCAGGGCCGTCACCTCCTTTCTAACTGCTGAAAATAATTTAGACGGTTGACACCATTGTTCCCGGGTCGGTACGTTCTAACCAGTGAAACCGCATAAGGCGGTTGAATCTTCCGAGGAGGAACTCATGACCGCGGTCGCCGCACCTCAGCTCAGCACCGGGCACATCGGCCTGAATGTCTCGGATCTGGATCGCTCGGTGGACTTCTACCGCCGGGCTCTTGGTTTCGAACAGCTCGCCGCGAGCGCCGACGAGCAGCGCCGCTGGGCCTTCCTCGGTCGCGAGGGCAAGCTGGTCATCACGCTGTGGCAGCAGAGCGGCGGCGCGTTCTCCACCGAAACGCCGGGGCTGCATCATCTTTCGTTCCAGGTCGACAGCATCGACCAGGTGCGCGCGGTGGAACGGGTGCTGCGTGAGCTCTCGGTCGCCTTCGCCCACGACGGCGTGGTGGCGCACGGCGAGGGCGTCGCCTCCGGTGGGATCTTCTTCACCGATCCCGACGGCATCCGGCTGGAGGTGTACGCGCCCAGTGGCGCGGAATCCGCTCCCGCGCCCAGCGGTGCGGCACCGACCTGCGGCTTCTTCTGATCCGGCCGCGTAGCGAAGGGAGTATCGCGATGGAGGCGTTCCACCGTGGGGAGGTCGCCGTGCAGCGCCGGATGGGGCAGGCGGACATCGCCGGACGGGTCGGTCGCATGATCCGCGCCGATATCCCCGCGGTCGCGGCCGATTTCCTGGCCGAGCAGCGGATGGTGGTGCTCGCCGCCGCCGACGCGGCGGGCAGGCTGTGGGCGAGCGAGCTGGTCGGGCAGCCGGGATTCGTCCGAGCGGTGGACGACCGGACCATTTCGGTCGGCACCATGCCCGCTGCCGCCGACCCGCTGCACGAAGCGCTGACCCGCCGGTCTCGCGTCGGCATGATCGCCCTGCAACCGCAGCGGCGCAGGCGGATGCGCGTCAATGGAAGGTCCGCGCCGGAGGACGCGGGCTTGCGCATCGTCACCGATCAGGTGTACTCGAATTGTCCCAAGTACATCTCGCGGCGGGACGTCGCGAGCTACACGCCCGGCGCCACGACGTCCGCGGTGCGTCGCGGTACCGAATTGGGTGCCGAGCAGCGGTCCGCGATCGCCTCCGCCGACACGTTCTTCGTCGCGACCGCGGACGAGGAAGGCAACGCCGACGCCTCGCATCGCGGCGGGAATCCCGGCTTCCTGCAAGTGCTCTCGCCCACGCGGCTGCGCTGGCCGGACTATCGGGGCAATTCGATGTTCATGACGCTCGGCAACCTCGCGGTCAACCCCCGCTGCGGGATCCTGATCCCGGACTGGTCCACGGGCGCTACGTTGCAGCTCACCGGCACGGCCGAGTTGGTCTGGGCGGCCGAGACCTTCACGGCGGGCGCGCAGTGCTCCCTCGATTTCACCATCGAAGAGGTGGTCGAGCGATCCGCGGGAGCGCTGAGATGGGGCCCTGCCGAACTTTCTCCCGTGAATCCCTGAAACTTCGAGAGAAGGAGTTGTCCCATGCGACCTCCGCTACCCCCGTTCGACGTGGAATCCGCCGAAGCCAAGGTGCGGGCAGCCGAAAATGTCTGGAACACGCGCGATCCCGAAAGGGTCGCCGCCGCGTACACCGAAGATTCAATGTGGCGCAATCGCGACGAGTTCTTCACCGGTCGTGACGCCATCGTCGAGTTCCTCACCAGGAAGTGGTCCATCGAGAACGGCTACGCGCTGCGCAAGGATCTATGGGCCTTCCACGGCAACCGCATCGCCGTGCGGTTCCAGTACGAATGGCACGACGAGTCCGGCCGGTGGTTCCGTAGCTACGGCAACGAGCAATGGGAGTTCGCACCGGACGGGCTGATGTCCCGGCGTGAGGCCAGCATCAACGATGTCCCGATCGGGGAATCCGAGCGGCGCATCTTCGGGCCACGCGAGCCTGGTGACGAGTCGGTGCTGCCGCAGCGTTAGGGCCGCAGGGGCACGGGAAACGGCGGCGCTCGTCCGGGACGCCGCCGTCTCTTCGTGCCGAATCGCGATCAGGCCGCGACGGCTTGCCGCTCGGCTTCGGGCGATCCGGCGTCCGCGCGCTTCCGGTGGAACAGTCCGAACGCGACCAGTCCGAATCCGATGCCCACCGCCGCCGCGATGCCGAACGCCGCGTCGAGCCCGGCGACGAAGTGCGGCAACGTCATCGGCTGCGCGGCGTAGGCCACCCCGCGGAAGACGGTGCCTAGCACCGCGACGCCGAGCGCGAGGCCCAGTTGCCGGGCAGTGTTCACCGCACCCGCGGCGGTGCCCGCTTGCTCCGGGGCGACCGCCGCCATGCCGACCGAGACCAGCGCGGGCGCGTTGACGCCGATCCCGATGCCGATCACCACGAATCCCGGGATCAGCGCGACCCAGGAGGACTCGGCGCCGACGATCATCAGCAGCCAACTGCCCAGGCCGACCACCACCAACCCCGCGCCGATGGTCCATTTCGGCGCGACATCGTGCAGCAGCCGACCGAAAGCGCCCGCCACCACGAACGCGGTCGCGGCCATCGGGAGCATCGCCAGACCCGCGTGCAGGGGCGACATACGCAGTTGCTGTTGCAGCCACAGCGAGATCAGGGGAGTGCTCGCGAACGCGGCGAACGTCTGTCCGAACGCGCCGAACAGGGTCGCGCCGAAATCGCGGTTGCGCAGCAGTGCCAAGGGGAACATCGGTGCGGCGCCGCGCGCTTCGACCCAGCCGAAGATCGCGGTCGCGGCGGCCCCCAGCGCGAACGCCGTCACCGCGGCCGCGTCCGTCCAGCCGTGCTCACCGCCGCGGATGACGCCGTAGGTGACCGCCGTCGCCGCGGTCGCGAAGGCCAGCATGCCCGGCACGTCCACCACCCGGCCCACGCGCCGCTGGACGGGCGGGAACACGGTGGCGGTCAGCCCGATCGCCAGCACGGCGATGGGCAGGTTGACGAAGAAGATCCAGCGCCACGACAGCGCCTCGGTGAGCACGCCGCCGAGCACCACTCCGATGCCCGCCGCCGCCCCGGACACCGCGCCCCAGACGCCGAAGGCGACACCGCGGTCACGGCCGGTGTAGGTGGCGTGCAGCAGCGACAGCGTGGTGGCGAACATGGCCGCGCCGCCGACGCCTTGCAGCGCCCGCGCCGCGACGAGGGCCGCCGCGTTCTCGGCGACGCCGCACCCGAGCGACGCGATCGCGAAGACGACCAGCCCGGCCAGGTACGCGTGCTTCGCGCCGACGCGGTCGGCGAGCGAGCCGAGCACCAGCAGCAGCGCCGCCAGCGCCAAGGCGTAGCCGTCCACCACCCACTGCAAGCCGGACAATCCGGTGTCCAGATCGGCGGCGATGTCCGGCAGGGCGACGTTCACGATGGTGACGTCGATGAGCAGCATCAGCGTGCCGAGGCACGCGGCGAATAAGGGGAGCCATTTCCTCACGGGAGCCTCCACGGCGGATTCGAATGATTTCGACGCCAAGCGTGCGGCAATCGGACGGATCCCCCTAGCCGCAGCGACAACTGCGTTAGATTCCTCCTGTGCGCGATGGTAGTCCGAGAGAATCTTCCGATCTGGATGTCCTGGACAAACAGATCGTGCACGCGCTGGTTCACGACGCCCGGATGCCATTCGCCCGGCTTGGCGGCGCTCTCGGCGTCTCCGAGCAAACGGTGGCGCGGCGTTACCGCGCGCTGCGGCAGCGCGGCATCCTGCACGTGGCCGGACAGGTGAACGCGGCGCCGCTCGGTCACGCGCGCTGGGTGCTGCGCTTGAAATCGACGCCGGCCAAAGCGCTGCGGCTGGCCGAATCCCTGTCCCGGTTCCCGGATCTGAGCTGGGTGACCCTGCTGTCCACCGGCTCCGAGGTGACCTGCGTGGGCAGGCCGCGCTCGATCGAGCGGCGTGACGCGCTGCTGTTGCAGATCCTGCCGCGCGCCCCGCAAGTGCTGGCGCTGACCGCGTACGAGGTCATCCATCGTTTTCCGCTCGACGAGGAGTGGCCGCGCTATCGGCACCTGCTCACCGCCGCCCAGCTCGACGCACTCGGCCCCGCCCGGCCCCGGACCGCGGACGCGGGACCGGACGCGCCGGTGAACCTTTCGGCGGCCGACGAGGCGATGCTCACGCTGCTCGGCCGGGACGGGCGCGCTCCGTACGCCCAGCTCGCGGCCGAAACCGGGTGGACAGCGCCGCGAGTCGCGCGGCGCATGGCCGAGCTGACCGCGGCGGGCGTGCTGTACTTCGACGTCGATTTCGCGATCGAGCGGATGGGCTACGGCGTGCGCGGCGCGCTCTGGCTGCGCGTGCTGCCCGCCGATCTGGAGGCGGTGGGGCGCGCGCTGGCGACGCACCCGGAGATCGTGTTCGTCGCCGCCACCACCGGGCCGTCCAATGTGTTCGCTTCGATCATCTGCCGCGACACCGCGGATCTCTACCGGTACGTGACCGAGCGGCTCGGCGCGCTGGACGGGATCACCGACGTGGAAGTGACGCCTTCCCTGCGCGTGCTCAAACAGGCGCAGACGCTGCTGGACACCGACCGGATCGCCCTGGTGCGCTGATCGCGCGGCGCTCGCCGGAGCGGGCGGGAGCGGCGCGATGCGCGCCGGGCGCGTCGCTTGACTCGAACACCTGTTCGTCTAGGCTGGTCGCCAGAACTTGTCGGTGCCGCGCTCTACTGTAGGCGCCAACCACAGAACGAGACCTACCCGTCGAAAAGGGGATCAAGACCATGGCACCACAGGCGTACGACCGGGACAAGGCGCTCGAACTCGCGCTGGCCCAGGTGGAGAAGAGCTTCGGCAAGGGTGCCGTCATGCGCCTCGGCGAGGAGGCGCGCCAGCCGATCTCGGTGATCCCCACCGGCTCGATCGCGCTCGACGTGGCGCTGGGCATCGGCGGCCTGCCGCGCGGCCGCATCGTCGAGATCTACGGCCCGGAATCCTCGGGTAAGACCACCGTGGCGCTGCACGCGGTGGCCAATGCGCAGGCCGCGGGCGGCGTGGCGGCGTTCATCGACGCCGAGCACGCGCTCGATCCGGACTACGCCCGCAAGCTGGGCGTCGACACCGACGCGCTGCTGGTCTCCCAGCCCGACACGGGTGAGCAGGCGCTGGAGATCGCCGATATGCTGGTGCGCTCCGGCGCCATCGACATCATCGTCATCGACTCGGTGGCCGCGCTGGTGCCGCGCGCCGAGATCGAGGGCGAGATGGGCGACAGCCACGTCGGTCTGCAGGCCCGCCTGATGAGCCAGGCGCTGCGCAAGATGACCAGCGCGCTGAACAATTCCGGCACCACCGCGATCTTCATCAACCAGCTGCGCGAGAAGATCGGCGTGATGTTCGGCTCGCCGGAGACCACCACCGGCGGCAAGGCGCTGAAGTTCTACGCGTCGGTGCGCCTGGACGTGCGCCGCATCGAGACGCTCAAGGACGGCAGCGACGCGGTGGGCAACCGCACCCGCGTGAAGGTCGTGAAGAACAAGGTCTCCCCGCCGTTCAAGCAGGCCGAGTTCGACATCCTCTACGGGCACGGCATCTCCAAGGAGGGCTCGCTCATCGACATGGGTGTCGAGCACGGCTTCATCCGCAAGTCCGGCTCCTGGTACACCTACGAGGGCGATCAACTCGGCCAGGGCAAGGAGAACGCTCGCAAGTTCCTGCTGGAGAACGTCGACGTCCGCGACGAGGTCGAGAAGAAGATCAAAGAGAAACTCGGCATCGGCGCCGATGTGACGGCCGATGCGGCCGCGGAGGTGCCCGCCGATTTCTGAGCCGACGCACAGCCGTCGCTCGCCCGGAACGGCTCCGGCCGATTCCGGGCGGCCACGGGCCGACGCGGTGCAGGAGATGCGGCGTCGGCTGGAAGAACTCTTGTCCGCTTCCGGTCCGCCAGACGGTGCCCGGTCCCGCGGACAGGACGCCGAACTCGTGCGGAGGGCCGAAGGTGGTTCGGTTGCGCCGGACACCATGGGAACTCGGCCGGGCGCGTCCGATCCGCAGCGGGCGCGCCCGGCTGGGTCCCGTCGTGGTCCCCGGGGTGCGCGGGCGCGTATCGGCTCGCCCTCGGCCGACTCCGGTCTTGCCGAAGGAGGGAGGGCCGATCCGGGAGCGGCCGGATCCGAAGCCGGAACGGTCGAACAGGCGAAGGAGGCGTGTCTCCGCTTGCTCGCCGTTCGCGCCCGCAGCCGTGCCGAGCTGGCTCAGCGTCTGGCCGCCAAGGGGTACTCGGCCGAAGTGAGCGAACGGGCGCTCGATCGCCTCGGCGAGGTCGGTCTCGTCGACGACGCAGCCTTCGCCGAGCAATGGGTGCATTCCCGGCATACCTTCTCCGGTAAAGGCAAGCAGGCTCTCGCGCAAGAACTTCGGCGCAAGGGCGTCGCGCAGTCGGATGCCGTGGCCGCCCTCGACGCCATCACCACCGACGACGAGGAAACCCGCGCCGCCGAGCTGGTCCGCCGCAAATTGCGTTCTCTGCCGCGAGATTTGGACCGGGACAAGATGATTCGCCGTCTCGTCGGCATGCTCGCCCGCCGTGGCTACGGTCAGTCCACGGCGTATCGGGTGGTCAAGGCTGAACTGGCCGATCAGGGGCCGGCGGGCGACCTCGACGAGACCATCGACTGAACTCGCCCATGCGGCTCCCGGCGATCGGGAACCGTGCTCCACCAGTTCGAGGTGTTTTCGTACACCGGCGGCAGTCGAACCGCGCGAGTTGGTGGGAGTTCGTCGACGGTACCGACCTCACCGGAATGGGCACCTGGTCACCGCTGCCGAAGCCATGCGCGGTCGTGCGGGGGAGCGTGCACGGTTGGCGCCGACCGGATCCGGCCCGGTGGGGGGAAGCCCTATCCCGCTCACAACTGCGCTCCACGCCGGTCGGCTGTGCGGGATACGGATGGTCGGTGTGCGGCTACTGCTCGGGCTACGGCCCGGCACAGCCGCCATGCTAGCGAAATCGCGGGCGACTACGGCGTTTTCGATCGGTTTGCTGATTGTCGCTGCTCGGACAGCCGATCGGGGCCCGGCCCGCGGCGGTCGAAGTTTGTACCCTTCGTACCGCCGCGGCGGAGGTGCAACGCTGCGCGGGTTTCGGGTGCGGCATCGTCGGTCTACACCTCTCCTGTATCGGCGGATAGACCTGCGGCCTCGATACCCGCCACGGCGGCGCGTTCGTCCTCCAAGGAGGTCGCGGCCCCTGTCGAACCGACTGAGCCGAGGATTCCGCCCGCCGCGTCCCGGATGAAGACACCGCCGGGGACGTCGAGGATGCGCCCTTCGGCGAGCGCGGCCACCGACGTGAAGAAGGTCGGCGCGGCCGCCGCGCGGCGGGCGATCTCGCGGTTGGAGACGCCGAGGCCGAGCACGCCCCAGGCCTTGGCGATCGCGATCTGTGGTCGCAGGAGGCCGGAGCCGTCCTGGCGTTGTAACGCGACGAGATGGCCGCCGGGATCCAGAACCGCCACCGTGAGCGGGTCGAACCCGTGCGCGGCGCCGTAGGCCAGCGCCTCGCTAACGATGAGCGTCGCGCGTTCCAGCGTGATCGAGGTCGTGGTGACCGTCATTTCCTACTCCTGTGTCGAGGACTTTCGGATTGCGTTGGCTACAGGTCAATGCCGCGAGTACGAGCCCGGCACCGGCGACCTGCGGCCAGGTGACACGTTCTGCGCCGGCCGCGACGGCGAATACCGCCGCCGTCACCGGCACCGCGAACATGAAGACCATCGTTTGCGCCGACCCCACCCGCCGCACGCCCCAGTACCACGCCACGAGGCCGTAAATGGTCACGGCCAGCACCGAAAAGGCCAGTGAGACCAGGGTTGTTCCGGAAAGCCTCGGCAAGTCGCGCGGCGGTGCCAGTGCGGACGCCGCGGGCAGCAGGACCGCGGCGCCGATCGCCGAGGCCCACGCCGTCACCCGCAGGGGGCTGTGGTCGACCAGCAGGGGACGGGTGACGACCGGGTAGGCGCCCCACAGCGCGGACGCGGCCAAAGCGGCCAGATTCCCGAGCGCGCGGTTCGGCGCCGCGTGGCCCGCCTCGCGGCCGAGGACGACCAGGACCACACCTGCCATCGCCACGCACGCGCCGATCAGCACGGCGGCGCGGACGGGCTCACCGCTCAGCCGCGCGAGCAGCGCGGTCCAGAACGGCGACAACGCGATCAGGATGGCGGACTCGGTGACCGTGGTGAGCGCCACCGCGGCGCTGAAGGCCAGCTGATACGCCACGATGCCGATCGCGGCCGACAGCGCCAGCCGCGGCCACCACCGGCGCGCGATGGCGGGCCTGCCCTCCACGGCGCACGCGAGGACCAGCAGCAGTGGCGCGGCCGCGGCGAAGCGGATCGCGTTGAAGGTCACCACGTCCAGTTCGCGCAGACCCCAGCCGGTGACCGTGTAGCTGGCGCCCCACACGGTGCTCACCGAGGCGAGCACCCAGGTCGCGCGATCAAGCCGCACGCGGCACGCTCACCTGATCCAGCACGTGGCGCACCGACTCCAGCGCCGATTGCAGCGCGCCTTGGATCCAGGCGTGCGCGACCGAGAGATGCTCGCCGGCGAAGAACACCCGCGGCGCCGGATGCGGATGGGGGGCGCCGATTTCCGCGAGGTAGCGCGCGTGCTGTCCCGGCGCCAGGTAGGCGAACGCCCCGCCGCCGATGCCGACCTGCTCGTCCCAGGTCCAGTGCACGACGTCGTCGACGACGGCGGTCAAGCCGGGATGCAGCTGTTCGAGCGAGGCGAGCACGATTCTGGTGCGGTCGCTCTCGGGCAGCGCCGCGAACCGCCGGGCGTTGTTCTCCCACAGGTAGGCCGCGGTGAGCACGGCCGGTGCGTGCGAGCGCTCGGGATCCGCCGAACTCCAGCGGGCCGACTCGGGGGCGAGCCGGGCGTTGTCGGACGGATACCACACCTGCTGGATCGGCAGATCGGTGAAGCTGCCGCCGCCGAAGATCCCGTCGACGTGCTCCCAGTGCCGCTCACGGACGTGGACGAGGGTCTTCGTGCTGCTGGCGTAACTGATGCCGCGGATCGCCTGCCGCTGGGGCGCGGGCAGCGCGGGGGAGATGTCGATCTGATCCAGGCCGGGCGCGGGTACCGCGCAGATCACGAAGTCGACTTCGTCGGTGAACGCCGCGCCGTGCCGCTCGCCGCGCAACCGCACGCCCTCGCCGGTGACATGCAGTTCGGTGATGCGGGTGGCCAGTCGCAGGCTGCCTGGGCGCAGCGCGTCGGTGAAACCGCGGATGAGCGCATCGGTGCCGTCCACCAGCTCCAGTTGGTCGACATTGAACAACCCGAAGTAGTCCACGAGCACTTCCAGCAGCGAGGCGTGCTCGTAGTGCAGCAGTCCGCTGGCATGCCCGATCAGATCCCAGGCGTCCGGCGAGAGGCGTTGCCGGGTGAACTGCCACAGCGAGGTCGCCGCGAGCCGGTCCAGCTCCGGGTCGGCCACGTCACCGGCCAGCAGGGCCTTGCGCCGATGGTCGCCGAGGCCCTGCCAGGCGGCGCGCAGCAGCCGCTCGAGCACCAGCAGCGGGTCGGTGCGCTCGGCCTCGTCCAGCTGGTAGGCGGGCAGCACCTGTTCCACCTGCGACCTGCGCACTCGACGGCCACGCAGCAGATAGTAGGCATCCGGGTTCGCGTTTACGAAAGGCCTCGTGGCCAAGCCGAACTCATCGACATAGTGCAAGGTGCAGTGATGGTTGCCCGGGATCCGCATCGCCCCGAGCTCACCGTGGGTTCCGTCCCAGAACCGCCAGGTGCGGACCCGCCCACCGGGACGTGCCGTGCGCTCATAGACGGTCACGTCCAGACCGTGGCGTTGCAGCTCATAGGCGGCGGCCAGACCGCTCGCGCCCGCGCCGATCACCGCGACCCGTGCGGGGCCCGCGTTCCCGGGATGGCGCAGTTCGCCGGGGAAGGAGAAGGACTCGTCGAAGAGAAGGTCGGAGGTACGGCTGGTCATCGATCAACTCCCGCAGGTATGACGCGCTGATGACCGTCCCACCGGTCGAATACCGGGGATCGGCGTATGCCTACGAGATTGACGGGACGCCGCCGAGGGCACGAGTGTTGCGCTCAGCTCGAGCACAACACTCGGGCACCCGTGCGGTATTGCCGCGCGCTAACCAGTTCGCTTGCGCGGCAACGTTTCCAGCCCGGCTCAGGGCCTCTGGCCGAGGTCGACGCCGGGCGCGGCATCGGTGATGACCGAGTCCGCGGCGACCACCGCGCCGCCGCCCTTTCCGCGCTTGCGCGCCCGCAGCCGCCGTTCCAGCCTGGTCGCCACCACCGTCAGCGCGCTGTTGAGCGCGATCATGACGATCGCGATGACGATCAGCGCCGGAACCGTGTTCTGTTCGGCCGCGCCGAGTTGCTGGCCGGAGCGCACGATTTCGACGTAGGTGATCTGGTAGCCCAGCGCCGAGTCCTTGAGCGCGACCACCATCTGTGAGACCAGCGCGGGCAGCATGGCCGTGATCGCCTGCGGCAGCAGGATCAACCGCATCAGCTGGTTCTTGCGCATGCCCAGCGCGACGGCCGCCTCGGTCTGCCCCTTCGGCAGCGAGCGGATGCCCGCGCGCACGATCTCCGCGATGACCGAGCCGTTGTAGACGGTCAGCGCCGTGACCACCGCGGCGAGTGCGAGATCCTCGGACTGGAACACGTCGTACTGGGAGTACACCGCGAACAGGAAGATCATCAGGATCAGCACGGGGATGGCGCGCGCCACCTCGACGACGGTTCCCGCGACCCAGCGCACCACGCGATGGTCCGACAGCCGCAGGACGCCGAAGATCATGCCGATGATCAGCGCGAACACGATGGACAGCAGCGCGGCGACGACGGTGCCGCGCAGACCGGGCAGCAGATAGGTCGACCAGACCTCCGCCTCCAGGAACGGCTTCCACTTCTCCGCGGTGAACTGCCCCTTGTCGGCGAAACCGCGATAGAGCACCCAGCCCGTCGCGGCCACGGCGACCACGACCAGCAGCGAGTAGACGTTGTTGCGCAGCCTCGCCTTCGGGCCCGGCGCGTCGAACAGGACCGAAGCGCCTGCGCTCATCGGGACACCTCGTATTTCTTGGCCAGCCAGCCGAAGAACAGGCCGGTCGGCAGGGTCAGGATCACGAAGCCGAGCGCGAAGATCGCGCCGATCGCCAGCACCGCGGCCTCGGTCTCGGTCATCTCCGCCATCAGGGTCGCCGCTTCGGCGACGCCGATCGCCGAGGCGATGGTGGAGTTCTTGGTCAGCGCGATCAGCACGCTGCCCAGCGGGGCGATCACCGAGCGGAACGCCTGCGGCAGCACGATCAGCCGCAGATTCTGCAGGAAGCCGAATCCGAGCGAGCGGCCCGCCTCGGACTGGCCCATCGGCACGGTGTTGATCCCCGCGCGCAGCGACTCGCAGACGAAGGAGGCGGTGTAGATGCTCAGGCCGACGACCGCGAAGCGGAAGTTGTTCTGGGCCAGCGAGTTCGGGCCCTCACCGGCGAGGCGCCAGCCCATCGTCGTGTAGAGGCCCAGCGACATGAACACGATGATCAGCGTGAGCGGAGTATTGCGGAAGATGGTGACGTAGGCGGTGCCGACCCAGCGGGCGACCGGCACGGGGGACACACGCAGCGCCGCGACGACGGTGCCGAGGATCAGCGCGCCGACCGCGGACAGCACGGTCAGCTGGATGGTCACCCAGAAGGCTTCGAGGATTTTGCTGTCGTACCTTGAGATCAGGTCGAACACGGCGGACGCGTTCCTCCGATCGGGTCTCGATGGTCAGGGGAGGTGCGGCGGGTGGCCCGGCCCGGTCGGGGACGGGCCACCCGTGCTGAGGCGAACGGTGCGGACGCTCAGTACCGGTTCACCGTCGGCGGCTGCGGGGCCTGGTAGCCCGAGGCGCCGACGGTCGAGTCGAACGCCTTCTTCCAGGAACCGTCGGCGATCATCGCCTCGATCGCGTCGTTGATCTTGTCGCGCAGTTCCTTGTCGCCCTTTTTCGACCCGATGCCGTAGTTCTCGGTGGTGAACGGCTTGCCGACCACCTTGAACGCGCCGCTGCTCTGCGCGGCGTAACCGGCCAGGATGATGTCGTCGGTGGTCACCGCGTCCCAGGATCCGGCGCGCAGCCCCTCGAGGCAGAGCGAGTAGGTGTCGTTGGTCTGCAACTGGGTGTCGGGGAAGTTCTTCTCGATGTTCTGGGCCGGCGTGGAGCCCTTCACCGAGCAGACCTTCTTGCCCTTCAAGTTGTCCGGGCCGTTGATGTCGGTGTTGTCGGCGCGCACCAGCAGCGACTGTCCCGCGACGTAGTACGGACCGGCGAAGTCGACCTTCTCCTTGCGCTTGTCGTTGATCGAGTAGGTGGCGACGATGTAGTCGACCTGTCCGTTCTCGATCAAAGTCTCACGCTGCGGCGACGGCGCTTCCTTGAACGTGATGTCGTTCGGCTGCACGCCCAGTTTCCCGGCGACGTACTTCGCCACCTCGACGTCGAAGCCGCTGTAGGACCCGTCCTTGTTCCGCAGGCCCAGGCCCGGCTGGTCGAACTTGATGCCGATGGTGAGCTTGCCGTCTTTGGCGTGATCCAGGGCGGACTTGTCGCCGCCGCCGCCACACGCGCTGGCGGTCGCGGCGGCGAGTGTCAGGGCGATCGCTCCGACACCGATGCGCAGAGCGCGATTGATCCTCATCGAGTTCCTTCTCCCTATCCAGTGGGTGTGCTGGCCGCTGTGTCCGGCAGGTCAGTGGCTCAAGATCTTGCCCAGGAAGTCCTTCGCTCGCTCGGACTTCGGGGCGGTGAAGAAGGCGTCCGGCGCCGCGTCCTCCACCACCTGGCCGTCGGCCATGAACAGCACCCGATTCCCCGCGCGGCGCGCGAAGCCCATCTCGTGGGTGACGACCAGCATCGTCATCCCGTCCTTGGCCAGCGACACCATGACCTCCAGCACCTCGTTGACCATCTCGGGGTCCAGCGCGGAGGTCGGCTCGTCGAACAGCATCACCTTCGGGTTCATCGCCAGCGCCCTGGCGATGGCGACGCGCTGCTGCTGGCCGCCGGACAGCTGCGCCGGGTACTTGTCGGCCTGATCGGCGATGCCGACCCGGTCGAGCAGCTCCATGGCGCGGGTCCGGGCGGCGTCCTTCTTGATCTTGCGGACCTTGACCGGCGCGAGCATGACGTTCTCGAGGATCGTCTTGTGCGCGAAGAGGTTGAAGGACTGGAAGACCATGCCGACGTCGGCGCGGAGCGCGGCCAGCGCGCGGCCCTCGGCGGGCAGCGGGACGCCGTCGATGGCGATGTCGCCGGAATCGATCGGCTCCAGCCGGTTGATGGTGCGACACAGCGTCGACTTGCCGGATCCCGAGGGGCCCAGCACGATGACGACCTGCCCTTTGGGGACCTCGAGGTTGATGTCCTTGAGTACGTGCAGGTCGCCGAAGTGTTTGTCCACTTTGCGCATCGAGATCATCGGTGGGCTGCTCGTTGCGGCGTTGACGGCCCCGGCAGAGGCGTCCCCGGTCGTGGCGGGCGCGGCGTCGTCGTCGGTCATGGTCATGACCTTAGGCAAAAATCGGAAATTTGCCCGACTTTTGGCGACACACCCTCTCGCCACGCCGATTCGACATGTGCGCGTAACTTCGCGGTTCCTCCGTCGTCGGCGGTGGACCGCCCCGAGCCTGCGTCGATGCCCGCGAAAGCCACCGGAGGCCGCCCCGTACCCTGGACGGGTGGATTCGATCGGACAGGCAGTGTTGTCTCCCGCGCCCGCCGAGGGCACAGCACGCAGTTACGAGGTCCGCACCTTCGGTTGCCAGATGAACGTGCACGATTCCGAACGCTTGTCGGGTTTGCTGGAGGACGCGGGCTACGTGAAGGCCGCGCCCGGCGCGACGGCCGACCTCGTCGTCTTCAACACCTGTGCGGTGCGCGAGAACGCCGACAACAAGCTCTACGGCACGCTCGGGCACCTCGCGCCGATCAAGGCGGGCCATCCGGGCATGCAGATCGCCGTGGGTGGCTGCCTGGCGCAGAAGGACCGCGACGTCGTGGTGCGCAAGGCGCCGTGGGTGGATGTGGTCTTCGGCACCCACAACATCGGTTCGCTGCCGGTGCTGCTGGAGCGGGCGCGGCACAACAGGGAAGCCCAGGTGGAGATCCTGGAGTCGCTGGAGGCGTTCCCGTCCACCCTGCCCGCCAAGCGCGAATCCGCCTACGCGGGCTGGGTTTCCATCTCGGTCGGCTGCAACAACACCTGCACCTTCTGCATCGTGCCGTCGCTGCGCGGCAAGGAGGTCGACCGCCGCCCCGGTGACGTGCTCGCCGAGGTGGGGGCGCTGGTGGAGCAGGGCGTGCTCGAGGTGACGCTGCTCGGCCAGAACGTGAACTCCTACGGCGCCTCGTTCGCCGACCCCGACGAACCACGCGACCGCGGCGCGTTCGCCAAGCTGCTGCGCGCGTGCGGGCACATCGACGGCTTGGAGCGGGTCCGGTTCACCTCGCCGCACCCGGCGGAGTTCACCGACGACGTGATCGAGGCCATGGCCGAGACCCCGAACATCTGCCCGCAGCTGCACATGCCGCTGCAGTCGGGTTCGGACCGGGTGCTCAAGGCGATGCGCCGCTCCTACCGCAAGGCGCGCTACCTCGGCATCATCGACAAGGTGCGCGCCGCGATGCCGCACGCCGCGATCACCACCGACATCATCGTCGGCTTCCCCGGCGAGACCGAGGAGGATTTCCAGGAGACCCTGGACGTGGTCCGGCAGGCGCGTTTCACCAGCGCGTTCACCTTCCAGTACTCCAAGCGGCCCGGTACGCCCGCCGCCGACATGCCCGATCAGCTGCCCAAGGCCGTGGTCCAGGAGCGCTACGACCGGCTCATCGCGTTGCAGGAGGAGATCTCCTTGGCGGCCAATCGAGAGCTGGTCGGCACCGAGGTGGAATTGCTGGTAGCCGAGGGCGCGGGCAAGAAGAACGCCGCCACCGCGCGCATGAGCGGCCGCGCCCGCGACGGCAGGCTGGTGCACTTCCGCCCGGGCGGCACGGCCGAGCCGATCCGCCCCGGCGATCTGATCACGGTGGACATCACCGCCGCGGCGCCGCATCACTTGGTCGCCGATGCCGCGATCAAGACCCACCGCCGTACCCGCGCCGGTGACGCGCACGAGCGCGGTGTCACCCCGAAGACCGCGCCGATCGGCGTCGGACTCGGACTGCCTCGCATCGGCGCACCCGCCCCGGAACCCGCGGCCGCGAGCTGCTCGACCGGCTGCGACGCATGACCACGAGCCCGCAGGACAACGACGACGCCACCCGTGGCGCCGATGGAGCTGTCCCCGCGTCCGGCGACGACCAGCGCGGCGCGTCCGCGGCCGACCAGGGGCGCGAGCCCGCGAGCCCCGACGCAGACGAACGAAACGAGGATTCCGTGAGCTCGGTCGAGAGCACCGCCGATTTCGAACAGTTCCGCGACGATCTCGACGCGGTCGAGCGCAAGATCGCCGGTGAGATCGATCCCGGCGTCCGCGCGATGGTCGTGGCGGGCGCGGTGTTCCTGCTGCTGGCCTCGCTGGTGCTGCCGCACGCCGGCGCGGCACGCGGCTTCGACGTGCTGCTGAACACCGACGTCGCGCGGGCCGAGCACATCGGGCTGCCCTCGCGGATCTTCGTGTGGTTCGTCGTGGTGTTCGGTATCGGCTTCTCGATGCTGGCGCTGATGACCCGTCGCTGGGTGCTGGCTTGGGTCGCGGTCGCGGGCAGTGCCGTGGCGGGCGTGTTCGGCGTGCTGTCCATCTGGCACCGCCAGACGCCCGGGCTCGGCAACTATGTCGGCGCGGGCCCCGGCATCGGCCTGATCCTCGGCGCGATCGTGACCGTCGTGCTCACCTTCCACTGGATCCGGGTGGTGTGGAGCCGCACCGCGCTGCATTTGGCCGCCGAGGAGCAGCGCCGCAACGCCGCCGCGGCGGCGGAGGAACGCGACCGTCGTCGGCTCATGGGTGATTCCTGACCGGCTCTTTCCGCACGACAGCGGCCCGTCCCAGCCGGGAGGGGCCGCTGTTCGATTCGATCGGGCCGATATTCAGCGGTTGCTGACGGCGCCCTCGGCGGCCTCGGCCCACTCTCGCCACTGCTTGGCCTGTTCCAGCGCCTTCTCCGCGTCGCGAGCCTTGCCCGCGGCCTGCGCCTTCGCGGCCTGCTCCTCGAACTGCGCCACGCGCTCGCGGAACTGGGCGGCGCGGGCCATCGCCTCGGGGTCGGTGCGCCGCCACTGCGCGTCGACGGCGTCGCGCACACGCTTCTCGATAGCCCGCAGCTTGCCTTCCAGTTCCTGCATGCGCTCGCGCGGAACCTTGCCGATGGCGTCCCACTTGTCCTGGAGTTCGCGCAGCGCGCCGCGGGCCGCTTCCAGGTCGGCGGACGGATCGATGTAGGCGTAGTCGTTCAGCAGTTCCTCTTTGGCGGCCGCGTTGTGCTCGAACTCGGCGTCGCGCTCGGAGACCGCTGCGTTGCGCGCGGCGAAGAAGACGTCCTGCGCGCTCTTGAAGCGCCGCCACAGCGCCTCGTCGGCCTCGCGCGGCGCGCGACCGGCGGCTTTCCACTCGGTGAGCAGATCGCGGAAGATGCCCGCGGTGGCCACCCACTCTGTGGAGCCGGACAGTTCCTCGGCCTGCACGCACAGTTCTTCCTTGCGCGCCTTCGCGGCGGCGCGCTCGCGATCCAGCTCGGCGAAGTGCGCGCCGCGGCGGCGGTTGAACGCCTCACGCGCCTTGGAGTAGCGCTTCCACAGCGCGTCGTCGACCTTGCGGTCCACGCCCCGGATGGACTTCCACTCGTCGAGGATCTCGCGCAACCGATCGCCCGCGGCCTTCCACTGGGTGGACTCGGCGGCGATCTTCTCCGCCTCGGCGGCCAGCGCCTCCTTGCGTTCGGTGTGCTCGTGCCTGGCGCGTTCCTTCTCTTCCTTGGCGTGCGCGGCGGCCTCTTCGGAGTGCTCGGCGATGGCCTGCAGGCGCCGGGCCAGGCCCTCGATGTCGCCGATGACGGCGGCGGTCGGCAGCGACTCGGCCAGCGTGACGGCGGCGGCCTTGGTCTTGCGCGCGTCCGCGCCCGCGGCCAACCTGGCCTCCAGCAGCGCGACCTCGGTGGCCAGATCGTCGAACCGGCGGCCGAAGTGGGCCAGGCCCTCCGCGGCGTCACCGGCCTGCCACGAGCCGATCTGGCGTTCGCCTTCGGCGGTCTTCACCCAGGCGGTGCCGTCTTCGTCGACCCGGCCCCACAGGCTCGGATCGGAGACGGTGGGCACGACGACGGGATGGGGATGCTGCTGGGCCGGGCCCGGGGCGGGTTTGACCGCGTGCGGTTTGGGCGGTTGAATCGAGCGGCCCGGTTTCGGAGCACCGGAAGAACGGGGCATCTTGCCGGGGCCGGCTTTCGCGGTTCCGTTGCTGTCGGTCATTTTTCCTCGTCCCTGCCGCGCGTCACGGCTGCCTGGTTACGCCCTAGCTCATTCCATTCAACCCGGTCCGAGCCCTTGTGACCATCGATCCATGCCTTCCCACGGAGGAATCCCGCGGATTCCAACCCCTGATGACCTGGGTTGTAGCTCCTCGAACACTATCAATCCCGGCGGTATTTCCGGCAGAGACACTCGAAGCCGGGCGGTACCGGTGGTCCCCGCAACGACTACGGTTACGACGTGTTCTCCGTCGCCGCCCTTGTTCCGTCGCCGCCCGTGCTGGTCCCCGAGTTGTGCGGTGGTGCGGCGGACACGGCGGGAGCAGGGGATTCGGATCCGCGCGCGGTGCTGCGGTCGGCCGTGTTCGACACCGTGCGCGCCTTCGCGGCCCTGACAGGCCACTGGACGGTGATCGGCGTCGATGCGGGTGACCGCACGTTCGGTCCGGAGACCGTCGGCACGTTCCGCGGCTTCGGCGTCGACGTGCGGGCCGGCCTCTCGAGTGCCGCGGTCGCCGGAGCGCGGCCCGCCGATGCCGGGTTGCCGCTGGCCGTACTGATCGGCGGGTGGTTACGCGGGCAGGTCGCCCCCGACGCGGTCGCCGAGGCGAGTGTCGTCGCCGCGGCCGCGCCCCCTGAGCATTGCCGGGAGACCGGGACGAAGCTGCGTGCCGAGCTGGACAGCGACGGCGAGCCGCGCGGTGTGCTGGTCGTCGCCGACGGCGCGGCGACGCTGTCGGTCAAGGCCCCCGGCTACCTCGACGAACGGGCCCGTCCGGTGCAGGACCGGCTGGACGAAGCGCTGAGCACGGGTGATCGCGCCGCGTTGCGGGCACTCGACCCCGGACTGTGTGCCGAACTGGGCGTGACGGGCCGCCCGGCCTATCAGGTGCTGGCAGGGCTGTTCCGCGCCGATCCGCTGGTCGAGACGCGCTACCGCGACGCCCCGTTCGGAGTCGGCTACCACGTGAGCCTCTGGCGGCCCGCGGGAGACGACGCGCCGTGACGGATTCCGGCATCACTCCGATCGCGGTCGTCGGCCCCACCGCCAGCGGCAAATCCGATCTGGCTCTCGACCTGGCCGAACAACTCGGCGGCGAGATCGTGAACATCGACGCCATGCAGCTGTACCGCGGCATGGACATCGGCACCGCGAAGCTGCCGGTCGCGCAGCGCCGGGGCATCCCGCACCACCAGCTCGACGTGCTCGACGTGACCGACACCGCGTCCGTGGCCGCGTATCAGGCGGCGGCGAGCGCGGACGTCGTCGCGATCATGGGGCGCGGCCGGGTGCCCGTGATCGTGGGCGGCTCGATGATGTACGTCCAGGCGCTGTTGGACCAATGGGAGTTCCCGGCCACCGATCCGGCCGTGCGGGCGCGCTGGGAGGCGGTGCTCGCCGAGCAGGGCGTCGCGGCCGTACACGCGGCGCTGCGCGCGGCCGATCCGGTGGCCGCCGCCACCATCCTGCCCACCGACGGGCGCCGTATCGTGCGTGCGCTCGAGGTCGTGGAACTCACCGGACAGCCGTTCGCCGCCTCGGCGCCGACCATCGGGCAGCCGCGCTGGGGCACTGTCGTCATCGGCGTCGACCGCGAGACCGCGGCCTTGGACGCGCGCATCGAGCGGCGCACCGCAGCGATGTTCGAAGGCGGGCTGGTCGAGGAGGTACGCGGCCTGATCGAGTGCGGCCTGCGCGAGGGCGTCACGGCCCGGCGGGCCATCGGCTACGCACAAGTCCTGGCCTATTTGGACAACGAATACGACCTGAACCACGCTCAGGAACGCACCCTGATCGGCACGCGACGCTACGTGCGCAGGCAACGCTCCTGGTTCCGGCGCGATCCCCGGGTGCGGTGGGTGGACGGCGCCGCCCCTGATCCGGCCGCGACGGCGCTGGCCCTGCTCGACGAGAAAGAACGGACTCCGCAGTGACCCGACGTGTGAGCACGCGCAACGCCTCCGTCCAGGTGTGGCAGGCCTACCTCAACAACCGCACCAAGCGTCATCGCGACGGCCGCTTCCTGGTGCAGGGCGTGCGTCCGATCACGCAGGCCATGGCCAACGACTGGCCGCTGGAGACGCTGCTGTACCGGCTCGGCGGCCCCGAGCTGTCCAGCTGGGCGCGCGAAGTGCTGGATACCAGCGGTGTGCCCCAGGTCGGCCTGGTGCCCGAGCTGATGGCCGAACTCGGCGAAAAGGCCGCCGGGATACCGGAACTGGTGGCGGTCGCGGAGTCGCGGCAGCCCGAACTGGAGGCCTTCGAGCCGGGTGAGCCGGGGGAGGACGCGCCGGTGGTCGTGGTGTTCGACCGGCCCAACTCGCCGGGCAACCTGGGCACGCTGATCCGCTCGGCCGACGCGTTCGGCGCCAGCGGGGTCATCGTCACCGGACACGGCGCCGACCAGTTCGACCCGCAGGCGGTGCGCGCCTCGACCGGTTCGCTGTTCGCCGTGCCGGTGATCCGCGCCGCCGGGCCCGCGCAGGTGCTGGAGTTCCGCAACCGGCAGATCCGCCGCGGCATTCCGACCCGCATCGTGGGCACCGACGAGCACGGCAGCCACGCCGCCTACGACTACGACTTCACCGACGCGACCATCCTCGTCATCGGCAACGAGACCAGCGGTATGAGCGCCGCGTGGGAGGCGGCCTGCGACGACATGGTGCACATCCCGATGGGTGGGACGGCCAGCTCGCTGGGGGCGCCCTCGGCGGCCGCGGTGGCGCTGTACGAAATTTCCCGGCAGCGCCGGACGTTTGCCAAATGACGACGAGACAGGGAGACATCGCACGTGCCGGACATCGAGTTCACCAAGGGCCACGGCACCCAGAACGATTTCGTGGTGCTGCCCGACCCGCAGGCATGCCTCGCGCTGACGGCAGAGCAGGTCGGCGCGCTGTGTGATCGCAGGCGCGGGCTCGGCGCGGACGGCGTGCTGCGGGTCGCGCGGGCCGGTGCGTTGCAGGCCGCCGGTGTGCTGGCGGCGCTTCCGGAGGACGTGGGCGCCGACGACTGGTTCATGGACTACCGCAACGCCGACGGCTCGATCGCGGAGATGTGCGGCAACGGCGTGCGCGTGTTCGCGCATTACCTGCACGCGGCGGGACTGGAGACCCGCGACAGCTTCGTCGTCGGCAGCCGCGCCGGGGCGCGCCCGGTCACCGTGCATGCCGGGAACTCGGTCACCGGGGACGTCACCGTCGGCATGGGCCGGGTGCGCGAACTCGGCCCGTCCACCGCGACCATCGCGGGCTGGGCGCTGCCCGGGATCGGCATCGATGTCGGCAATCCGCATCTGGCCTGCGTCGATCCCGGCATGTCCGTGGACGCGCTCGGCAAGCTCGACCTGACGGTGCCGCCCGGCTTCGATCCGGACCTGTTCCCACACGGGGTGAACGTCGAGATCGTCACGGCGCTGGACGCCGCGAGGTCGGTCGACATGCGGGTCTACGAGCGCGGTGTGGGCGAAACCCGTTCCTGCGGAACGGGAACCGTCGCCGCGGCCGCCGCGGCGCTGGCCGCCGACGGCTTCCGGATCGGCGCCGACTCCGGTCAGGTGACGGTCCGGGTGCCCGGCGGCGAACTGACCGTCGGGCTCGAGCGCGGCTCGGCATGGCTGCGCGGGCCGTCGGTACTGCTGGCCTCGGGTCGCCTCGCCGGGGACTGGTGGGACGGTCGATAGCGGCATCGCCCCCGATAACCGGATGCGTGCTGCGGTGATGTCGTGGCAGCATGGAAGATGTATGAGGAAGTCAGAGACGTATGAATTCACTCCGGCGGACGCGAACGATCGCGCCGCCGATGCGGCCGACGACGCGGTGACCGGCGAAGACGCGGTGCTCGGCGACGTCGTCGCCGAGCACAGGGCGCGGATGCGGCGATCGGGTTGGTCGGCCGATCCGACCACCGGTGAACTGCAGTTGGAGGACCGCAGTTCGCTGCGCCGTGTGGCGGGCCTGTCCACCGAGCTCACCGACATCACCGAGGTCGAGTACCGGCAGCTGCGCCTGGAGCGCGTCGTGCTGGTCGGGGTCTGGACCACTGGGACCGCCACGCAGGCCGAGGCCAGCATGGCCGAGCTTGCCGCGCTCGCCGAGACCGCGGGCTCCGAGGTGCTGGAAGCGTTGATCCAGCGCCGCGACCGGCCGGATCCGGCCACCTACATCGGCTCCGGCAAGGCCGACGAGCTGCGCTCCGTGGTGCTGGACACCGGCGCGGACACCGTCATCTGTGACGGTGAGCTGACCCCCGCTCAGCTGACCGCCCTGGAGAAGGTGGTCAAGGTCAAGGTGGTCGACCGGACCGCGTTGATTCTGGACATCTTCGCTCAGCACGCCACCTCCCGGGAGGGCAAGGCGCAGGTCTCGCTGGCCCAGATGGAGTACATGCTGCCCCGGCTGCGCGGCTGGGGTGAGTCGATGTCCCGGCAGGCCGGTGGCCGCGCCGGTAGCAACGGCGGCGTGGGTCTGCGCGGTCCCGGTGAGACCAAGATCGAGACCGATCGTCGTCGCATCCGTGAGCGCATGGCCAAACTGCGCCGGGAGATCCGCGAGATGAAGACCGCGCGCGACACCATGCGGTCGCGCCGCACGTCCAGTGGCATCCCGTCCGTCGCGATCGTCGGCTACACCAACGCCGGCAAGTCGAGCCTGATGAACAAGCTCACCGGCTCCGGCGTGCTGGTCCAGGACGCCCTGTTCGCCACCCTCGATCCGACCACCCGCCGGGCCGAGCTGGACGACGGGCGCGAGGTCGTCTTCACCGACACCGTCGGCTTCGTGCGGCACCTGCCGACCCAGCTGGTCGAGGCCTTCCGCTCCACCTTGGAGGAGGTGACCGGCGCCGACCTGCTGGTGCACGTGGTGGACGGCTCCGACGCGCTGCCCGCCGAGCAGATCAAGGCCGTCCGCGAGGTGATCACGGACGTGATCAAGGAATCCGGTACGCCAGCCCCGCCCGAACTGCTGGTGGTGAACAAGACCGACGCGATGGGGCCGACCGAGCTCACCAACCTGCGTGCGCTGCTGCCCGACGCGTCGTTCGTGTCGGCGCGCAGCGGCCGCGGGATCGATGGGCTGCGCGAGCGGCTCGCCGAGCTGCTCGGGGACTTGGACGTGGAGATCAGCGTGCTGCTGCCGTACACGCGCGGTGACCTGCTCGCCCGCATCCACGCCGATGGCCGCATCCTCGGTTCGGATCACGAAGAGGGCGGAACCCGCGTCCGCGCGCGTGTCCCGCATGCTCTCGCCGCCGCCTTGTCGGAGTACGCGCACGCGGGCACAGCCGGTACGCAGGATTAGGTCGAGCATCTCACTTCCTGAGATGTGACTCTGTCTTTCCGCGCGCAGGTTCGCGGCGTATCCGTGCGCGGGGACCGCCTCTGAAGTGCGAGTTCGCGATGGGCTTGCCGGGACGGCAAACGAGCTGGTCGATCGACCGGATCGGGCGTATCCGATGCGGCGCGCACATCCGGTGCGACGCAGTCGATTTCGTTGCGCTATCGTCATCGAATCGACACCAGGAGGGTTCATGTCGGACGCCCGCTCCGATTCCCGCACCCGGCGCTCCGGCGCCGCGAACAGCGCCGATACGGCGCTCAGCGACGGTGCGCCGCTATCGGTTTCGCTGACCGGCACCGATCTGCGGGTGATCGACACCCTGCTCGCGCCGCTGCGCGCGTGGACCAGCCCGCGCTTCTACGGCTTGGAGAACATCCCGGCCGACGGCCCGGTGCTGCTGGTCGGTAACCACAACCTGCTGGGCGGCATCGACGCCCCCATGCTGCTGCCCGAGGTGCTGCGCCGCCGCGGCCGCTTGATCCGCGGTCTCGCCGAGAACGTGCTGATCAACGTTCCAGGTGTCCGGCACCTGCTGCACCACTACGGCGCGGTGCGCGGCACTCGGTCCAACTGCCTGGCCCTGCTCCGGCGCGGCGAGGCCGTGATGGTGTTCCCTGGCGGTGGCCGGGAGGCGGTCCGCCGCAAGAACGAGAAGTACCTGCTGAAGTGGGAGGGGCGCAGCGGTTTCGCGCGCATGGCGATCGAGGCGGGCGCGCCCATCGTCCCGGTCGCGATGATCGGCGTCGACGACGCCTACGACATCCTGGTCGACGGCGACCATCCGATCCTGCGCCCCCTGCGCTGGACCGTGGAAGCGCTCGGGCTCAGCCGCGACCTCACCCCGCCACTCATCCGCGGGGTCGGTCCCACCGTCATCCCGCGTCCGGAGCGCTTCTATTTCTCCGCGGGCGCCCCCATCGACCCGGCGCCCTGGCGCGACGCGGGCGACATGCACGCCGCCGCCACGGAATTCCGCGACGTGGTGCGCAAAGCGCTGGAGGAGGAGATGAACTTCCTCTTCGCCGAACGGGCGCGCGACGAAGGGCGCACTTTGGTGGGCCGTTTGCGGGGCTGGCTGACGCGCTGAGGGCTCCGGCGCTCGCCGCGAGGGGCGATTTCCGATAGCGTCGGCCTGCGAACGGCTGGAGCGGTGCGCGTAGCGCCGGTTGCTGCCGTCGGCGAGTGGGGCTCGATCTTTTCCGCGCTCGGTCGACGCCTCCCACCGCATGGGGCTGGCCGGACGCATCGCTGTCGCGTCGGCGCTCGGGCGACGATCCTGCGCCAGGGGGAGTGGCGCAACTCCGGCGGACCGAGACGTAGGACAGATCGGTGACGGCGAATTCTGGCGTCCGGGCGTGGGTAGGACATACCGGGGATCCGGCCGACGGTCATGTCCGCGAGCGGCGTCACGCGCCTGTCGGTGTTGTTCTTCGGTTGTCCGTGGTCGACCCGATCGTCATCATCGATCGACGACTGGCGAGCGCGCCGATCGGGTATCGAGCCCGGGCGGCTGCCTGCTCGAAGGCCGCCGGAAATGCCCGCTGCCGGCGGCCCGGCCGATTGTCTCACCCGCGAATCGTCGGTCTTCGTCAGCTATGCCCGCCGGTGGTCGCCCCGGATCACCTCCAGCCGTCGAGCGTTTGCCGGGAATCTCGTCCGCTGATCTCGACCCGATCCGCCGCTCCTGGTGAGACCATGGTTCCGGCCCCAGAAGTGAACAGAGATTCTCGCTCCGGGTACGGTATGGGGCAACGACTGGTCGGTGTGGACCGGCCGGTGTGGTCACTAGGAGGTTGGCGTGGAACGCACACTGTTCGAACCCGAGCACGAACTGTTCCGGGAGTCGTTCCGCAAGTTTCTCGATCAGCACGTCGCGCCGAATCACGCGAAGTGGGAGGAGCAGGGCATCGTCGACCGGGCGGTCTGGCTCGAGGCGGGCAAGCAGGGCTTCCTCGGCATGGCCATGCCGGAGCAGTACGGCGGCGGCGGGGTGAAGGACTTCCGCTACAACGCCATCGTCTCGGAGGAGTCGGTGCGCGGCCAGTACTCCGGCCTCGGCTTCTCGCTGCACAACGATGTGATCGCGCCTTATCTGCTCGAGCTGGCCACCGAGGAGCAGAAGCAGCGCTGGTTGCCCGGCTTCTGCGCGGGCGAGATCATCACCGCGATCGCGATGACCGAACCGGGTACCGGTTCGGATCTGCAGGGCATCAAGACCCGCGCGGTGCGGGACGGGGACGACTGGATCCTCAACGGCGCCAAGACCTTCATCACCAACGGCATCAACTCCGACATCGTGATCGTGGTGGCGCAGACCGACCCCGAGAAGGGAGCCATGGGCTTCAGCCTGTTCGTGGTCGAGCGCGGCATGCCCGGCTTCGAGCGCGGCCGCAACCTGGACAAGCTCGGCCTCAAGGCCCAGGACACCGCCGAGCTGAGCTTCACCGACGTGCGCGTGCCCGGCAAGAACCTGCTCGGCACCGAGGGGATGGGCTTCATCCACCTCATGCACAACCTGCCCCAGGAACGTCTGTCGATCGCCGTGATGGCCGCGGCGGCGATGGAGTCCTGCCTGGACATGACCGTGCAGTACGTCCGCGACCGCAAGGCGTTCGGCAAGCCGATCGGCGCGCTGCAGAACACCCGCTTCGTGCTCGCCGAACTGGCCACCAAGACCACCGCGGTGCGGCTGATGGTCGACAAGTTCATCGAGCTGCTCAACGAGGGCAAGCTGACCGCGGAGGACGCGGCGATGGCGAAGTGGTGGTCCACCGAGGAGCAGCTCGACCTGATCAACCGCTGTCTGCAACTGCACGGCGGATACGGCTACATGAAGGAATACCCGATCGCCAAGGCCTACATGGACGCCCGCATCCAGACGATCTATGGCGGCACCACCGAGATCATGAAAGAGATCATCGGACGCAGCCTGAAGCTGTCCTGATCGCACGAATTCCGGCTCGGGCCGACGGCTGCCGTCGGCCCGGGTTGCGGCACCATCGCCTTCCGAGGTGATGGCGAACTCGCCGTTCGCCGGTTGCCGGAGTGGAGGAGATGCGATGCCGAGTCTGGCCAACCAGGTGGTGCGCGGGTACCTGAAGGCGACGCGGGCCAATCGCGTGTTCATCGATGCCGACGCCGCGCGCAAGCGGGTTCTCGATCGGAGCGTGCGGCCGCGCAACTACGGTCCGCCGCGCCGGCTGCGCGCGGATGTGACGATAGCGGTGGAGCGTCGCGGCGGCTGGCCGGTCTACACCCTCACTCCGCGCGGACGCCCGCCCCGGGGGAATGTCGTGTACGCGCACGGCGGCGGGTGGGTGCACGAGATCGCGCCGCAACACTGGGCGCTCTGTGCCGCGATCGCCACGGAAGCCGGTGCGGCCGTGACGGTTCCGATCTACCCACTGATTCCGTTCGGGACGACCGGGCCGGTTGTCGCCGGCTTCGTGGAGCTCGTGCTCGCCAATCGGAAAACCTATGGAAATGTCTGCCTCGCAGGGGATTCCGCCGGTGGGCAGATCGCGCTGTCGTCCGCCGTGGTGCTACGCGACGACCATGACGTGCGGCTGCCCGGCACCGTGCTGATCACGCCCGCGCTCGATCTGTCGCTGACCAACCCGGAGATCGCCGTCGTGCAGCCGCGTGACCCGTGGCTGGGCGTCGCGGGCTCGCGGGTGTTCATCGAGCACTGGCGGGGCGATCTCGAACTCGGCGACCCGCGCGTCAGTCCACTGGCTGCCGATCCGCGCGGGCTCGGCCCGCTGACGGTCTTCTGCGGCACCGACGACATCCTGTACCCGGACACCCGGCTGTTGGTCGATGCGGCTCGCGGCGCGGGGGTCGTGGTGGACTACCACGAGGCACCCGGCCTGCCACATGTCTATCCGCTGACCCCGACCCCGGAAGGGCGTGCCGCGCGTCGGGTCGTCATCGAAAGTCTGCGTAGCGCGCTCGCCGGTTGAGCGACAGTTCGGTGCCGGAGGAATCGTGCAATCGCAGCCGGATACGCGGCAAGCCCGGGATGACGACGGCAGGACCTCGCCGCCGATCAAGCACTCCGCGGGTGCGGACTTGCCGGGCTCACCTACCGGCTGCGGGCAGCGTGACCACGAAACGGGCACCGGGCGCGCCGTCGGTGACGTGAATGGCGCCTCCGTGGCGTTCCACGACATCGCGGACGATGGCCAAGCCGAGGCCCGCGCCGCCCTCGTCGCGGCTGCGCGCGTCGTCCAGGCGGACGAATCGCTGGAAGATCCGGTCGCGATCGGCGGGCGGCACACCCGGTCCGTCGTCGGTGACCGACAGCACCACCCGCCCGTCGGCGTCGTGGTCCACGGCGACGTCAACGGTGTTCGCGGCATGCCGCTGCGCGTTGTCGACCAGGTTGCCCAGGACGCGGGCGAGCTGAGTACGGCTTCCGGTGACCGCGACGGGCTCCTTCGGTGTCGCGATCCGCACGGCGACCCGATCACGGACTCGGTGCTCCAACTCCTCGCGAACCAGGACGGTCAAGTCCACTCGATCCGCACGCGGTTGCTCACCCGCGTCGAGCCGGGCCAGGAGCAAGAGGTCGGCCGCCAGATGTTCCAGCCGGATGGTGTCGCCGATCAGTCCGTCCAGTTCCAGCAGGTCGGGATGCGCCTGGGCCACCTCGAGCTGGGTGCGCAGGCTCGCGATGGGGCTGCGCAACTCGTGTGCGGCGTCGGCGATGAACCGGCGCTGGCGCTCCGTGGACTCCTCCAGCGCGGCGAGCGTGGCGTTGGTGGTGCTCGCCAGCCTGCCGATCTCGTCGCGGGAGCCCGGTTCCGGTACGCGCCGGGAGAGATCGCCGTCCATGATCTCGGCGAGCTGCCTGCGGATCGCCTCCACCGGGCGCAGGGCGCGCCGGGTGACCAGCCAGGTCACCAGGGCTACCACCAGGAGTAGCGGAGGCAGGCCGATCAGCATCGCTTGCCGTGCGTCCGCCACCGCGCTGTCGGCGGTCTCCAGCGAGGAGCCCGCGTAGACGGTGGCGGGCTGTCCGCCCCGGAGGGTCACCGCGAGGGCGGCGACTCGGAAGGGATGCGGTCCGTCGTCCTTGTCCACCGTCAGCCGTACGTCACCGAATTCGGCGTCGGCCGTCGTGGCATCCGGAGAGTGGGACAAGATTTCGTCGCCGTCCCCGTTCTCTTCGTGCTCGTCCTCATGTTCGTCGTCGCCCTCCTCCTCGTCCTCGGACAACTTGGAGTACGGCGCGAAGTCGGCCATGGGTGGTTTGCCCGCGAGGTCGTCGTCGGCCGCGAGCACGCGGCGGTCGAGTGAAACGACTTGCACCGGTGCGTTTTCGGCGTCAGGAAGCCGCAATCGGGTGAGGTCCGTGCCCGTCGCGAGCTGGTTCGCGACGTCGTGCGCGGTGGCCTCCGCCCGCATCTGGGCGCTATGTACCAGATTGTGCCGCAGCACGGCCAGCACCGCGAGCCCGGCCGCGGTGAGCGCCACCGCGACCACGACCGTCGCCGCGACCGTGGTGCGCACGCGGACCGAGCGCCACCAGGCCCGCCCGGCCCGCTCAGGCACGATCGGCCGTCAGCCGGTAGCCCGCGCCGCGAACGGTGGTGATCGATCGGCGTCCGAACGGCGCGTCGATCTTGCGGCGCAACGTGCTGATGTAGACCTCGACGATGTTCGGGTCGCCGTCGTAGGCGAAATCCCAGACATGTTCCAGGATATCGGCTTTCGACACCACCTCCCCAGCGCGGACGGCCAGGTGCTCGAGCACCGCGAACTCCTTGGCGGTCAGCGTCACGTCCCGCGTGCCGCGGCGGCAGGTTCGGGCGCCCGGGTCCACGATCAGGTCGCCGACGCGCAGCACGCGCGCGCCGCCGCGGGTCCGGCGGCGCAACAGCGCACGGATGCGGGCCAGCAGCACCAGGTAGGAGAACGGCTTGCTGAGGTAGTCGTCGGCGCCGGTGTCCAGGCCCTCGGCCTCATCGTATTCGCCGTCTTTCGCGGTGAGCATGAGCACGGGCGTCTCGTGGCCGCCGGCGCGCAGCGCGGCGCAGACGCGGTAGCCGTTCATGCCGGGCAGCATGATGTCGAGGATGATCAAGTCGTAGTCGGTTGTCGTCGCCAGGTGCAGGCCCTCGGCGCCGTCGTGCACCACATCCACGGCGAATCCCTCGGCGGACAACCCTTTTGCCAGCGTGCGAGCCAGACGTTTCTCGTCTTCGACGATCAGCAGACGCATCCCCCAAGAGTGGCAGACGGATCCTGAAACCGTCTTCAGGTGACTTCAGCTCGCCTTCAGCTCGATTCGCCACAGTGAACGCATTCGAGATCATCACTCGCGCAGGAGGTTTCCCATGACAACCGTATTCCGCCGTGCTTACGCCGGTCTTCGCTGGCTGCTCGTCGGCACGGCCGTCGCGGCCGTCGTCGTCGGTCTGAGTGCGGTCCTGTCCGCGGTGGCCACCGGCGGTCCGGACGATCACACCGTCGCGTTCCGCTCGGTCGCGGCGGACCGGTCGCTGGTGGCGGACACCGGGATCAGCAGGCAGCAGGCCATCGACAAGGCCCTGGCGGCCGTGCCGGGCGGACGGGTCACGTCCATCGAGCTCGACACCGACCGGGGCGTCGCGGTGTGGGAGGTGGAGCTCGCCACCCCGGCGGGCGTGGAGCACGACGTGACGATCGATGCCGACAGCGGCCAGGTCCACACCGTGGTCGACCACGACTGATCGCGTCGGCGGACGCAGGTGTGACGGGTCGGTGCAGGGGTAAGCACGAGGTGTTTGCTGCCGGGCGGCAGGGATCCGGAGGGGGATTCCGGCCGCGGCTTCGCCGGTACCCGTGGCCCGTGGCCGACGTAATGTGTGACGCCCCGAGGACGTGTTCGCCGAGCATCGAAGATTTGCCCCGCAGAAGGTTTGCCCGGGAGTAGCCTCAAGTTGTCCACTCGAGGAATCGAGGTCCGGATGCACGAGATGGCCATCACGCGCAGCGTCATAGACGCCGTCTGTGAGCACGCGGCGGGCCGACGGGTCCACTCCGTCACCGTCGAGGTCGGCGCGCTGTGCGCCGTCGTGCCCGATGCCATGCGGTTCTGTTTCGAAGTCGCGGCCGAGGCGACGGTCGCCGAGGGCGCGGAACTGGTCCTGGTAGAGATCCCGGGCGTGGCGGCATGCCGCACCTGCGGCGCCGAGTTCCGGCTGCCGGACCCGATCCTGCTGTGTCCCTGCGGCAGCGCCGATGTCGAGATCCGCGCCGGGCGCGAGCTGCGTATCCGATCCATGGAGGTGAGTGAGGCATGTGCGCAACCTGCGGGTGCGGCGACGACGCCGCGCTGATTCGCGTCCCGCACGATCACCAGCACGCCGACGGGCACGACCACGCCCATGCGGACCATGAGCACACCCACCAGGATCACCATCCACACGAGCACGGTCCCGGCGCCGACCACGTCCACGTGCCCGCCACCGAGACGGTCACCTTGGAGTTGAAGGTCCTCGCCAAGAACGACGAACTGGCGCAGCGCAACCGGGACTGGCTGGCCGAGCGCGGCATCCTCGCGCTCAATATGACGAGCTCGCCGGGCGCCGGTAAGACCACGCTGCTGGAACGCACCATTCGCGAGTCCGGTCAGGCCCCGATCGCGGTGATCGAAGGGGACCAGGCGACATTGCTCGATGCCGACCGGATCAAGGCGACGGGGTGCCGTGTGGTGCAGGTCAACACCGGCGCGGGATGTCATCTCGACGCGGAGATGATGTATCGCGCGCTGGAGACGCTCGACCCCGCGCCGGGCACGCTGCTGTTCGTCGAGAACGTCGGCAACCTGGTCTGCCCGGCGCTGTTCGATCTGGGGGAGCGGGAGAAGGTGGTCGTCATCTCGGTGACCGAGGGGACCGACAAACCGCTGAAGTATCCGCACATGTTCCAGGCGGCGGGTCTGGTGCTGGTGAACAAGACCGACCTGCTGCCGTATGTCGATTTCGACCTGGACCGATGCCGGGAATACATCCATTCGATACACCCCGGCGTCGAGGTCCTTCCGCTGTCGGTGAGCAGCGGAGAAGGCCTGTCTACCTGGTATGACTGGCTGGCCGGGCAGCGTTGCGCGGCCGGTCCGGCGGCTCTTGAGGAAGCCGCCGGGCGCGCTTAAAGTGAAGTGATCAGGATCACATCTACGGGTGACCCCTTCTTCGAGAAAGGCGAGATTCGGCCCCCGTGGTCCGCTGCGGAAGGTGGCGAGAAATGCCCACTCAGGAAGCAGTACGAGCCGAAGAGACGTTGATCCACGTTCTGTGGATCAACGCGGGACTCAGTTGTGACGGTGATTCGGTCGCCCTGACGGCGGCCACGCAGCCGAGCGTCGAAGAGATCGCCCTCGGCGCGCTTCCCGGTCTGCCCAAGATCGCCGTGCATTGGCCGCTGATCGACTACGAGTGCGGCCCCAACGGCGGTGCGGACGACTTCCTGGAGTGGTTCTTCAAAGCCGACCGCGGGGAACTCGAACCGTTCGTGCTGGTGGTCGAGGGCTCGATTCCGAACGAGCAGATCAAAGAGGAGGGCTACTGGTGCGGGTTCGGCAACAATCCCGCCACCGGCCAGCCCATGACGACCAGTGAATGGCTCGACCGTCTCGCGCCGAAGGCCACGGCCATCGTGGCGGCGGGCACCTGCGCGACCTACGGTGGCATCCACGCCATGGCGGGCAACCCCACCGGCGCGATGGGCGTGCCGGACTATCTCGGCTGGGACTGGAAGAGCAAGGCGGGTATTCCGATCGTCTGCGTGCCGGGCTGCCCGATCCAGCCGGACAACCTGTCGGAGACGCTGACCTATCTGCTCTACATGGCGACCGGTCAGGCGCCGATGATCCCACTCGACGAGGCGTTGCGGCCCAAGTGGCTGTTCGGTGCGACCGTGCACGAAGGTTGCGACCGCGCGGGCTACTACGAGCAGGGGGAGTTCGCCACCGAGTACGGCTCGCCGAAATGCATTGTGAAGCTCGGCTGCTGGGGACCCGTGGTCAAGTGCAACGTGCCCAAGCGCGGCTGGATGAACGGCTTGGGCGGCTGCCCGAACGTCGGCGGCATCTGCATCGGCTGCACCATGCCGGGATTCCCGGACAAGTTCATGCCGTTCATGGACGAACCACCCGGTGGGAAGTTCTCGTCCACCGCATCGGGGCTCTACGGATCGGTGATCCGCAGCCTCCGTCATATCACCGGACGCACGGTCGACAAGGAGCCGCACTGGCGGCACCGGGGCCGGAAGCTGGAGACCGGCGCGACCCGCACCTGGTAGGAGGTTCACTGATGACCCAGATCATCCCGGAGCCGTCGCACAAGACGATCGAGCCGGACCGCCTCGTCGAGATGGCGTGGGACCCGATCACTCGTATCGTCGGCAGCCTCGGCATCTACACCAAAATCGACTTCGAGAATCGGGAAGTGGTCGAGTGCCACAGCACCTCGTCCATCTTCCGCGGCTACTCGATCTTCATGAAGGGCAAGGACCCGCGCGACGCGCACTTCATCACCAGCCGCATCTGCGGCATCTGCGGCGACAACCACGCCACCTGTTCGTGCTACTGCCAGAACATGGCCTACGGCGTGCGCCCGCCGCACCTCGGCGAGTGGATCGTCAACCTGGGCGAGGCCGCCGAGTACATGTTCGACCACAACATCTTCCAGGAGAACCTGGTCGGCGTCGACTACTGCGAGAAGATGGTCTCCGAGACCAATCCGGGCGTGCTGGCCAGGGCCGAGAACACCGAGGCGCCGCACGCGGGCGACCACGGCTATCGCACCATCGCCGACATCATGCGGGCGCTCAACCCGTTCACCGGTGAGTTCTACCGGGAGGCGTTGCAGGTCAGCCGGATCACGCGCGAGATGTTCTGCCTGATGGAAGGCAGGCACGTCCATCCGTCCACGCTGTATCCCGGTGGACCTGGCACGGTCGCGACGATCCAGTTGATGACCGACTACATGTCCCGGCTGATGCGCTACGTGGAGTTCATGAAGAAGGTCGTGCCGATGCACGACGATCTGTTCGACTTCTTCTACGAGGCGCTGCCGGGCTACGAGAAGGTCGGTCTGCGGCGCACGCTGCTGGGTTGCTGGGGCTCGTTCCAGGACCCGGAGGTCTGCAACTTCGAGTACAAGGACATGGCGGACTGGGGCCGCAAGATGTACGTGACCCCCGGCGTCGTGGTCGATGGGAAACTGCTGACCACCTCCCTGGTCGACATCAACTTGGGACTGCGGATCCTGCTGGGCAGTTCGTACTACGAGGACTGGACCGATCAGGAGATGTTCGTCAAGACCGATCCGCTGGGCAACCCGGTGGACCGCCGCCATCCCTGGAACCAGCACACCAACCCCCGGCCGCAGAAACGCGACCTGGACGAGAAGTACAGCTGGGTCATGTCGCCGCGATGGTTCGACGGCACCGATCACCTCCCCCTGGACACCGGCGGCGGCCCGCTGGCCCGGCTGTGGTCGACGGCGCTGGCCAACCTCATCGATATCGGCTACGTGAAGGCCACCGGGCACAGCGTGCAGATCAATCTGCCCAAGACCGCGCTCAAGGGGCCGGTCACGCTGGAGTGGAAGGTGCCGGTGCACGGCAGCAACACCCTCGAGCGCAACCGCGCGCGCACCTATTTCCAGGCGTACGCGGCGGCCTGCGCGCTGCACTTCGCGGAGAAGGCGATGGCGGAGATCCGAGCCGGCCACACCAAGACCTGGGAGAAGTTCGAGGTGCCGGAAGAAAGCATCGGCTGCGGCTTCACCGAGGCCGTGCGCGGCGTGCTGTCGCATCACATGGTGATCCGGGACGGCAAGATCGCGAACTACCACCCGTACCCGCCGACGCCGTGGAACGCCAGCCCGCGCGACAGCTTCGGCACGCCGGGTCCCTACGAGGACGCGGTGCAGGGCCAGCCGATCTTCGAGGAGAACGACCGCGAGCACTTCAAGGGCATCGACGTCATGCGCACCGTGCGCAGTTTCGATCCGTGCCTGCCGTGTGGCGTGCACATGTATCTGGGCAAGGGCAAGACGCTGGAGAAGCTGCATTCACCGACGCAGACGCTCACTCCCGAGTGAGTCCGCGTCGGGCGAGACGACCCGGAGGTGACGGTGGAGGATCGCCCGGACGACCGGGACGACGCGACGCTCGACGAGTCCCGGTGGCGTGAAGCCGGTGATCGCATCGAGACCTTGCTGGAAGCGAGTTCGGCGGGCGGGGCGCTCGCCCGCGAACGCGCGGAGCAACTCGTGCGCGAACTGGTCGGACTCTACGGCGCGGCGCTGACCCGCGTGGTCGAGCTGCTCGACGACGCGGCGGTCGAGCGGTTGACCCGCGACGATCTGGTCGCGAGCCTGCTGCTCGTGCACGGGCTGCATCCGCACGATGTGGCCACCCGCGTAGGGAACGCGCTGGACAGCGTGCGTCCGTATCTCGGTTCCCACGGCGGCGACGTCCACCTGGTCGACATCGTCGACGGCGTGGTGCGCTTGGAACTGGCGGGCAGTTGCAAGAGCTGTCCGTCCTCGTCGGTGACGCTCGAACTGGCCGTCGAGGACGCGGTGCGGGCGGCCGCGCCGGAGATCGAGTCCATCGAAGTCGTCGCCGCGCAGACCGAGTCGGCGGGGGTGATCTCCGCCGACTCGCTGTTCTCGCGCGTGCGCGCGGACGGCGCGCGGTCCGGCAACTGGGTCGCGGTCCCCGAACTGGCCGAACTAGACGCGGGCGAGGTGGGCGGCTTCGACGTCGCCGGGCTGACGGTGCTCGCCTGCCGGGTGGGAACGGAGCTGTACGCCTATCGCGACCACTGCCCCGGATGCGACCGCTCGCTCGCGGGTGCGGCGCTGGAGCGGCGGGTGGGGTTCCCGGCCGGTGACGCGGTGCTGCGGTGCCCGACCTGCCGGGCGCACTACGACGTGGTGCACGCGGGCGCCCGGGTCGACGGTGACGGTCACCTCGAACCGCTCCCCGTGCTCGTGCGCTCCGGCGAACTGTCGGTGGCGGTGCCGGTGGAGGTCCACGGGTGAGCACACCGTTTCGCGCGCTCCAGCGGATCGCCGCCGATCGCGGGCCCGCCCCCCGGCCCGGCGAGCGGTGCGAAATGTGCGCGGAGCCGATCGCCGACCGGCACCAGCACGTGGTGAACGTCGAAGGCAGGCAGCTGATGTGCGTATGCCGCGGCTGCTACTTGCTGTTCGTAGACCAGAGCGCGGAGCTGCGGTATCGAGCGGTGCCGGACCGGTATCTGACGTTCCCGGATTTCACGATCAGCCGGGCCGAATGGGAGGCACTGGACATCCCGGTGAATCTGGCGTTCTTCTTCCGCAATTCCGCACTGGACCGGACGGTGGCGTTCTATCCCGGACCCGCCGGCGCGACGGAGTCGGAATTACCCCTGGAGCAATGGAATTCGATCCTCCACCGGCATCCCGAGCTGGACGTGCTCGCCCCGGATGTGGAAGCGCTGCTCATCAGGGTGCCCGACCGCCGCACCGAGCGGGCGGCCTGCCTGCTGCTGCCGATCGACGCCTGCTACGAATTCGTCGGCCGGATGCGGCTGCTGTGGCACGGATTCGACGGCGGCCAGGACGTGCACCGATATCTGGAGCAGTTCTTCGCCGAGGCGTCGGCGCGCGCGAAAACCGGCGGTGCGGCATGAGCCCGGTGTACTCGACGACGTTCGCCGTGCTCGAGATCAAACCCGAGCCGTACGCCGTCGCGCCGATCCTGTCCGCGCGCGTCGGCATCGCCGCGCTCGCGGAGGAACCCGTGCACGCCATCGCCCTGCGCGCGCAGGTGCGCATCGAGCCGTTCCGCCGCGGCTACTCCGACGAGGAAGCCGCGGGGCTGGTCGATCTGTTCGGCCCGCGCGAACGGTGGCACGAGACCCAGCGCTCGTTTCTCTGGATGCACTGCGCCACCATGGTTCCGAGTTTCACCGGCGGCGCCCAAGTGGACCTGCCGATGCCGTGCACCTACGACTTCGAAGTGACCGGCTCGAAATACCTGCACGCGTTGCGCGAGGGTGTGGTGCCGCTGCTGTTCCTGTTCAGCGGGACGGTCTTCATCCGGGGCACCACCGGATTCGCCATCCAGCAGATTCCGTGGGATCGCGAGGACAAGTTCGAGATGCCCGTGTCGGTGTGGCAGGGCCTGATCGACGCGTACTTCCCGAATACCGGGTGGGTGCGGCTGCACAACGACACCCTGCGGGCGCTGGCCACCTACAAATCCAGCCACGGCCTGCACGGCTTTGACGACGCGGTGACCCGCCTGCTGACCAGCACCGAGGAGACGCCGTGACGACCGCCGAAGCCCGTGCCCGCGCCCGCGCCGTCGCCGACGCCGTGCTCTACGAGGGCTACCTGCTCTACCCCTACCGCGCCGACGCGCGAAAGAATCAGTCGCGCTGGCAGTTCGGCGTGCTGGGGCCGCGCGAGTCCGCCGCGGCGGGACTCGGCGAGGAGTCGACGCTGTCGGCGCAGTGCCTGATCGAACCGGGCGAGAATCCCGAACTCACCCTCACCGTGCGGTTCCTCCAGCTCCAGCGCCGTCAAGTGGTGGACGGGGACGGTACGCCCGTCCCGGAGCTGACCGATGGCGCGCGGTCGTGGCTGTCCTGGGACGAGGCGGTCGAGCAGGAGATCACCGTCGGCCCCGTCCCGCCCGCCCGTATGGTCGTGCCGCTGGACACCCCGGGCGGCTCCGACGCCGAGCAGATCGCCACCGCCGCCGTCCCCGGGCCGGGCACGTTCGTGCGGACCCGGCTGCCGCTGACGGGTGAGCTGGAACTCGCCGCCGACCGGGACGACGGCTTCGTGCGGCTCACGGTCGTCCTGCGCAACGTGGGCGCACCCGCGACCGACAAGCGCGACGCCATCGCCCGCTCGCTGATCGGCGCGCACATCATCGCGGAGATCACCGGCGGACAGTTCGTCTCCCTGCTGGAACCGCCGCCCGACGCCACCGCCGTGGCCGCCCGCTGCGATCGGTACCGATGCTTCCCGGTGCTCGCGGGGCCGCCCGGCGACTACAGCGTGCTGCTCATCTCGCCGATCATCCTCTACGACCACCCGGAGATCGCGGAGCAGAGCGAAGGAGCGCTGTTCGACTCCACCGAGATCGACGAGATCCTCACGCTGCGCATACTCACCATGACCGATGCGGAGAAGGCGCGCGCCCGAGCCACCGACCCGCGCGCGGCGGAGATCATCGACCGCTGCGAGGCCATGTCGCCCGACGCGATGCGGCAGTTGCACGGCGTGTTGCGCGACCCGCACGCCGAGGGACCCGGGTTGATCCCGGAGATTCCCGAGGGCATCGATTGGTGGGACCCGCTGGCCGACGGCGCCGTTCGCCCGGATGTCGACGCCGTGCCGATCGCGGGGGCGCTGGTGCGCAAGGGCAGCCGCGTCCGGCTGCATCCGGCGCGCCGGGCCGACGCCCAGGATCTGTTCTTCGACGGGCAGTGCGCCCGGGTCGTTTCGGTCCACGAGGACGTGGACGGGCAGGCGCACGTCGGGGTGGTGCTGGACGCCGATCCGGCAGCCGAGCTGCACGAATGGTACGGGCGCTACCTGTATTTCGCGCCCGACGAACTGGAGCCGCTCGACGGCACCGAGGAATGAAAGGAAGTCCGCTATGGAAACCGTGGGAGTGGTCTCGACGACCGTCGTCGCCGTGCTGGTGGCGGCGGGGTTGTATCTCGGCGTGCGGTCGATCCCGGATCTGCGGCGATACCTGAAGATCCGGCACATGTAGCGGGACACCGGAAAGGAGCATCATGGGTGAGCATCGTGAAGAGCCGCAATCGGCACGTGGCGCGCCGGGTTCGCGCGACGCGGGCACGGGCGTCGCGGCCGGAGGCCCGGCGGACCGGGAACCGGGCCACATCGGTCACGAGGAGATAACCTCCGTGCATCCGGAAGACGCCAAGAAGAGCACCGAGTTCACCTCGGAAGCCCCGACCGGCACCGAAGCGGCGGTACCTCCGTACGACGAGCGCAAGGACACCGCCAACGCCCCCGCGGAGACGGCGACCGGAAAGGTCGACGACGCGCGAGTGGGCGGCGCGACGGCACCCACCGAGAAAGAGGGGTGACTCGACGGCCGCGGTGCTGATCGCCGGGATCGGCAACATCTTTCTCGGCGACGACGGATTCGGACCCGAGGTGGTGCGCAGGCTGCCGCGCCACCCCGACCCCGGTGTGCGCGCGGTGGACTACGGCATCCGCGGCATGCACCTCGCCTACGACCTGCTCGACGCCTGGGCGGCGCTGCTGCTGATCGACGCGCTGCCCGACCGCGGCGCGCCCGGCCGGGTCGAGGTGTTCGGCGCCGAGCCGGAGGACACCGGCGCCCAGCTCGACGCCCACGCGATGAGCCCGGACGCCGTCTTCGCCGGGGTACGCGCGCTGGGCGGCGTGTTGCCGCCCACGGTCGTCATCGGTTGCCAGGTCGCCTGCGTGGAGGAGGGCATCGGCCTGTCCGCGCCGGTCGCGGCGGCGGTGCCGGAGGCGGTCGCCGCCGTCGGCGAGGTGCTCGCCGCGTTCCTGCCCGCCGGGACATCCGATGGCTCCCCGCTTCCGCGGGCCACAGCGCGACAGGAGGACTGACCGATGTGTCTGGGCATCCCGGGACAGGTGCTGGCGATCCCTGACGGGTACCACGATCAGATCGCCTTGGTCGACGTCTCCGGCGAGCAGCGGAAGGTGAACATCGGGCTGCTCGACGCCGACCCGGCCCGGCCGGGTGACTGGGTGATCATCCACATGGGTTTCGCGGTGGAGAAGACCGACGCGGCCGGAGCCGAGGCGGCGCTGCAGGGGCTGCGTCTGCTGCAACGCGGGGACCAGTCATGAGCACTGTGCGGCTGCGGCGGCGTCTGCTGGTGCGCGGTGTGGTCCAAGGCGTCGGATTCCGGCCGTTCGTCTACACCACCGCCGCCGAACTGGCGCTGTCCGGCAGCGTGAGCAACAACAGCAACGGCGTGATCGTCGAGATCGAGGGAGCGGCCGAAGATCTGGACGAGTTCGCCCGGCGGCTGCGCCTGCGACCGCCGCCGCTGGCGGTGATCGAGTCGGTCGAGCAGGCCGACATCCCGGCGCGCGGCGGCACCGGATTCCACATCGCGGGCACCACCCGCGAGGGCGGCGGTCGCACGCTCGCCTCACCCGATGTCGCGATCTGCGCCGATTGCGAACGCGAGTTGCGCGATCCGCGCGATCGCCGTTACCGCCATCCGTTCGTCAACTGCACCAACTGTGGTCCGCGTTTCACCATCATCGCGAGCCTGCCCTACGACCGCGAGCGCACATCGATGGCCGACTTCGCCATGTGCGAGCGGTGCGCACGGGAATACGCCGATCCCGCCGATCGGCGCTTCCACGCGCAGCCGATCGCCTGCCCCGACTGCGGCCCCACGCTCGCCTATACGGGACCAGGAGCCGATACGCCGCTGACGGCCGCGCGGCAACTGCTGCGCGCGGGCGGAATCCTGGCGGTCAAAGGCATCGGCGGATACCACCTCGCCTGTGACGCCACGAACGAGGCGGCCGTCGCGGAACTTCGGCGCCGCAAACGCCGTGGTGACAAACCTTTCGCCGTGATGGTGCCGGATCTGGCCACGGCACGGGCCGTCGTCGCCGTAGACGACGCCGGTGCGACGCTGCTGACCAGCCCGGCTCGCCCCATCGTGTTGCTCGCTCGCCGATCCTCGCCCGAGGAGCCCGCTTCGAACGACGGCCCGGCGGTCTCGCCATCGGTGGCGCCCGGCAATCCGGACCTGGGCGTCATGCTCGCCTACACCCCGCTGCACCTGCTGCTGTTCGGTCTGCCCGGCGACCCGCCCGGCCCGCAGGTGCTCGTGATGACCTCGGGCAATCTCGGCGGCGAGCCGATCTGCTACCAGGACGACGACGCACGCACCCGTCTGGCCGGGCTCGCCGACGGCTGGCTGTCGCACAACCGGCGCATCCTGGTGCCCTGCGACGACTCGGTGGTGCGCTCGCTCGACGGCCGCGAACTGCCGGTCCGCCGCTCGCGCGGCTACGCGCCGCTGCCGCTGTTGCTACCGGTGCCGCTGCCGCCGACGCTCGCCGTCGGCGCGGACCTCAAGAACACCTGCGCGATGGCCGACGGCCGCTACGCCTGGTTGAGCCAGCACATCGGCGACATGGACGACCTGGCGACGCTGCGCTCCTTCGACGCCGCGCAGCGCCACCTCGGCGAACTCACCGGCGTCCGTCCCGCGCAGCTGGTCGCCGACGCGCACCCCGGCTACCGCTCCACCGCCTGGGCGCGCAGGCACGCGGGCGAACGAGCGGTCTACACCGTCCAGCACCATCACGCGCACATCGCCGCCGTCATGGGCGAGCACGGGCTCGGCGCCACCGAGCAGGTGGTCGGCATCGCCTTCGACGGCACCGGGTACGGACCGGACGCGGCGGTGTGGGGCGGTGAGGTGCTGCTGGCGGGCTACAAGGGCTACCGGCGTCTGGCGCACCTGAAGTACGTGCCGCTCGCGGGCGGTGATCTCGCCGTGCGCAGGCCCTACCGCATGGCGCTGGCTCATCTGCGCGCGGCCGGGATCGACTGGTCCGAGGACATTCCCGCGGTCGCGGCGTGTCCGCCCGCCGAGCGTTCCGTGCTGGCCCATCAGTTCCGGACCGGACTGGGCTGCGCGCCCACGTCCAGCATGGGCCGGTTGTTCGACGCGGTGTCCTCGCTGTGCGGCGTGCGGCACGTCGTCGACTACGAAGCCCAGGCGGCGATCGAACTGGAAGGGCTTTCGCGCGCGGCGGCCGAAGGCGACACCGCCTACCGATTCCCACTCCCGGACGGTGATACCGCCGGGATCGATGCCGCGCCGGTGATCGCGGACGTGGTCGCCGACGTTCGCGCGGGCGCGCCCCCGCAGGTGGTGGGCGCGCGCTTCCACGCCGCCGTCGCTCGGTTGGTGCTCGACCTCGCGGCGCGGTACGCCGCACCGGGGACGGTCGTCGCCCTGTCCGGCGGCGTATTCCAGAACGCCCTGCTGCTCGCGCGAACCTGTGCGCTGCTGCGCGACAACGGGTTCACCGTGATCACCCACCACCGGCTGCCGCCCAACGACGGCGGCCTCGCGTTCGGGCAACTCCTCGCGTGCAGCGAGGGATGAGCGAAGGAGAGCAACGATGTGTCTTGCGGTACCAGGCAAAGTGCTCAGCCTGCACGAGCGGGACGGCACGCTGATGTCGATCGTCGACTTCGGCGGCGTGCACAAGGACGTGTGCTTGCAATACATCCCGGACGCGGCGGTCGGCGACTACGTCGTGGTCCACGTCGGTTTCGCGATCCAGCGTCTGGACGAGGAGTCCGCGCTGCGGACCCTGGCCGAGTTCGAGCACCTCGGCGTACTGAACGAGGAATTCGGCGACGGTTTCGCCATCGCCGCGAAGCAGGCGGGCCTGGACAATCCCGCCGCCGAGCCGTCCCGCGAGGAACCGGAGGCGAAGTCATGAAATATCTGGACGAGTTCAGCAACCCCGAGCTGGCCCGGCACCTGCTCGATCGGATCCGCGCCGCGACCAGCCGCCGCTGGGCGATCATGGAAGTTTGTGGTGGACAGACGCATTCGATCATCCGCCACGGCATAGACCAACTGCTGCCCGACCAGATCGAGATGATCCACGGCCCCGGCTGCCCGGTCTGCGTCACCCCGCTGGAGGTGATCGACAAGGCGCTGGAGATCGCCGCGCGACCGGGCGTGATCTTCTGTTCGTTCGGTGACATGCTGCGCGTGCCGGGCAGTTCCAAGGACTTGTTCCGGGTGAAGAGCGAGGGCGGTGACGTCCGAGTGGTGTACTCGCCGCTGGACGCGCTGAACCTGGCCAAGGAGAATCCCGACCGCGAGGTCGTGTTCTTCGGCATCGGATTCGAGACCACGGCTCCGGCCAACGCCATGACGGTCTACCAGGCGAAGCGGCTGGGGATCAGGAACTTCTCGCTGCTGGTGTCGCACGTGCTGGTCCCGCCCGCCATCGCCGCCATCATGGAGTCCCCGACCTGTCGGGTGCAAGGATTCCTCGCCGCCGGGCACGTCTGCACCGTGATGGGCACCGACGAGTACCCGCCGCTGGCCGAGCAATACCGGGTGCCGATGGTGGTCACCGGATTCGAGCCGCTGGACATTCTGGAGGGCATCCGCCGCACCGTGCTGCAACTGGAGTCCGGCAGGCACGAACTGGAGAACGCCTACCCGCGCGCGGTGGCCGCTGGGGGCAATCCCGCGGCGAAAGCCATGCTGCAGGACGTCTTCGAGGTCACCGACCGGGCCTGGCGGGGCATCGGCGTCATCCCGCGCAGCGGCTGGCGGTTGTCGGAGCGCTATCGCGAGTTCGACGCCGAGCACCGCTTCGCCGTGGGCGACCTGCACACCGAAGAATCGACCATCTGCCGCTCCGGAGAGGTGCTGCAAGGGCTGATCAAACCGAACGAGTGCGCCGCTTTCGGCAAGCAGTGCACGCCGCGGAATCCTCTGGGCGCCACCATGGTGTCCTCCGAAGGCGCGTGCGCCGCCTACTACCTGTACCGGCGCTTGGATCTGCCCGCGGAGGTGGCTCATGCGTGATGAAGGCGCCGCGCCCGTGACGATCGATGAGGGCTGGGTCTGCCCGATGCCGCTGCGGGATTCGCCGAATATCGTGATGGGCCACGGCGGCGGTGGCGCGATGTCCGGCGAGCTGATCGAGCATCTGTTCCTGCCCGCGTTCGGCTCCGCCGCGAACGCGGACCTGGCCGATTCCGCGGTCGTCACGCTCGACGGCGCGCGGCTGGCCTTCTCCACCGATTCGTTCGTGGTGAAGCCGCTCGTCTTCCCGGGCGGCACCATCGGTGAGCTCGCGGTCAACGGCACGGTGAACGATCTGGCCATGTCCGGTGCGCGTCCGATGGTGCTGTCCACCGCGTTCATCCTGGAGGAGGGCACCGCGCTGGCCGACATCGCACGCATCGCGCAGGCGGTCGGGACCGCTGCGCTGGCGGCCGAAGTCCAGCTGGTCACGGGGGACACCAAGGTGGTCGACGCCGGGCACGGTGACGGGATCTACATCAACACCGCGGGCATCGGCGTGGTGCCCCCCGAGGTGGACATCCGGCCGCAACGCGCGACCCCTGGGGACGTCGTGCTGGTCAGCGGCGAGATCGGGGTGCACGGTGTCGCGGTGCTCAGTTGCCGCGAGGGTCTGGAGTTCGGTACCACCGTGCTCAGCGACACCGCGCCGCTGCACGGTCTGGTCGCGGCGATGCTGGCTACCGGCGCCGACCTGCACGTGCTGCGCGACCCCACCCGCGGCGGCGTCGCGGCCTCGCTCAACGAGATCGCCCGTGCCGCGAAAGTCGGCGTGGCCTTGGACGAGCGGCAGCTTCCCGTGCCGGACGGCGTGCGCGACGCGTGCGGGCTGCTCGGCCTGGACCCGATGTACGTGGCCAACGAGGGCAAGCTGCTGGCGTTCGTCGCGCCCGAGGACGCCGAACGCGTGCTGGCGGCGATGCGGGAGCACCCGCTGGGGGCGCAGGCCGCCGTGATCGGCCGATGCGTCGCCGAACATCCCGGCATGGTGGTCGCCCGCACGGCACTCGGCGGTACGCGGGTGGTGGATCTGCCCGCGGGCGAGCAGCTGCCACGGATCTGCTGACCGGGGACCGGTATCGGTCCCGAGCCAGAAGGCGAGGTGTGGATCATCGTTCGGATCGCCGAGACGCCTGCGGCGTCGCGTGCCCCGCTGGACGGACGGCAGCGGCGCGGCGTCGCGGGGATGGCGTCGGTCGTGGTCGTCCTGCACGTCCTCGGGTGGTCGGCGCTGCTGCTGCTCGTTGTCCCCGGTGGATACGTGGTGGACGGTGCGGTGTTCGGCGTCGGCCTCGGCGTCACCGCCTACACGCTCGGCATGCGGCACGCGTTCGACGCCGATCACATCGCCGCGATCGACAACACCACCCGCAAACTGGTCGCGGACGGGCGCAAGCCGCTGTCGGTCGGATTCTGGTTCTCCCTCGGGCACTCCACCATCGTGTTCGTCCTCGTCGCGCTGCTGGCATTCGGCGTCAAGGCGCTGGCGGGCAACCTGCGCGACGAGAACTCCGGGTTGCAACGCTGGACCGGCCTCTTCGGCACCGGCATCTCCGGCACTTTCCTGCTCGCCATCGGGGCGTTGAACCTGGTCTCGCTGATCGGCATCTGGCGGGTGTTCCGTTCGATGCGTCGTGGGAGCTACGACGAGGCCGCCTTGCGGCAGCGGCTGCACGACCGCGGCGCGTTGCAGCGGGTGACCGGGCCGCTGACCCGGGCGGTGCGCGCGCCGTGGCAGATGTACCTCGTCGGGCTGCTGTTCGGCCTCGGCTTCGACACCGTCACCGAGGTGAGCTTGCTGGTGATCGCGGGCGGCGCGGCGGCGACCGACCTGCCGTGGTACGCGATTCTCGTGCTGCCCGTGCTGTTCTCGGCGGGCATGACGCTGTTCGACGCGCTGGACGGCGCGTTCATGAACTACGCATACGGATGGGCGTTCGCCGGGCCGCTGCGCACCGTCTACTACAACATCGTCGTCACCGGTCTGTCGGTGGCCGTGGCGCTGCTGATCGGCGCGCAGGAGATGATTTCCTTGCTGGCCGACGAATTCGGCATCGCCGACGGACCGCTCGCGTGGGTCGGCGGGCTGGATCTGGGGGCCATGGGCTTCGTGATCGCCGGACTGTTCCTGCTCACCTGGGCGGTCGCCGTCGGAGTGTGGCGATTCGGCCGGATCGAGCAGCGATGGTCCCCCGGCCGGCCGGGTGGAGGGCCGTGCTGATGGCGGGCAGCGGAGCGGAGATGTTCGCCCGGTACGCCTACGCGCCCAATCGGCTCGGCTACTGCGGGCCGCCCGACGCCGCGGCCCTGCGCGACGGCTCGGACGAGCAGGTGCGGGCGGTGGCGCGCCGGTTCACCGGAGCGTGGCCGTACCTGCGCGTGATGGCGCGCATGACCGGTATCGCGGACCCGCTGGACCGCAGGCTCGTCGAGGCCTACTGGCTGGGCGGCGGCGTCGGCGCGGAACTGGATGCCCGCGAGTTCACCGCCGAACTGCTGGATCTGCTCGGCCCGGTCGCGGGCGGGTACTGGACGTACCTGACGCCACGGCTGGCCGAGGAGGCGGCCGCCAACCACTGCTTCCACGTCTTCGGTGTGTACCCCTGGTCGCGGCTGCTCGGGCGTGGCAACGAACATCCGCTGCACGTGCTCGACAACTGCCGGATCAGCTGGGGAACGGTGCTCGACCGCGCCGGCGGCGAGGTCGTGTTGCGCTGCCGCGCGCTGAGCTGGGACGGCGAACGTCTCGCGTTGTCGGTGGAGACGGCGCGGTCGGTGCCGATCCGGGTGGACGGGTACGCGGCGCTGCCGGACGTCGCGGTAGGGGAGCGGGTCGCGGTGCACTGGGGGCGGCTGTGCGGGCGCTTGGACGACGCCCAGATGGGTGCGCTCGAGGCGGCAACGGTGCGTCAATTGGAGCTCACCAACCGACGATTGGCCGCACAAGGGAGCCCAGCGATCAGCTGACGAGCACGTGAGTTGCCGGTCGTCCACGCCCGACACCGAGGCGGCGGGCTGCTTGCTTACAGCGCCGATATGCCGCGGCGGTTGCCGATGAGAGAGTTTCGATCCCCGTCAATCGTGGCGAACTCGACGGTTTGCGAATTCGGCAGACCTGCGAGGCGTGTTTGGCTCACCTAGGTGCAATGCCGCTCACATAAGGGTTTGACCTGGTCGTCAAATTTGCGAACCGGTCGGTGGGTGAGGCGGAGTCGGTTGTGTCGCTTCAGTTGCGTGT